>JAQGNC010000076.1 GCA_028292065.1 Betaproteobacteria bacterium | reverse complement strand
ACCGACCGGCACGGTGACGCGGGTCATGATGATCTCGGAGTAGGTCTTGTGCTCGAGGGTCTGCATGAGGCCGGCGGCGAGGGTGAGGAGGGTCTTGCCGGTCCCCGCCTGGCCGAGCATCGTCACGAAATCGATGTCCGGGTTCATGAGCGCGTTCAGCGCGAAGTTCTGCTCGCGGTTGCGCGCGATCACGCCCCACACGTTGCTGCGCTGGTGGCTATAGTCCTTGAGCGTCTGCAGCACCGCGGTCTTGCCGCTGACTTCCTTCACCTGCGCGTGAAAAGGTTTGTCGTCTTCGAGATAGACGAACTCGTTGACGATGAAGCTGGCGCACAGCGGTCCGCGCACGCGGTAGAAGGTCTGGCCGCCCTGTTGCCACGATTCCATGTCCTTGCCGTGCTTTTCCCAGAAGTCCGCCGGGAGCTGGCGAGTACCGCTGTAGAGGAGGTCGGTGTCTTCGAGGACCTTGTCGTTGAAATAATCCTCGGCCGCGAGGCCCACCGCACGCGCCTTGATGCGCATGTTGATGTCCTTGGAGACCAGGATCACCTGACGCTTCGGATGCGTCTCATGCAGGTGCATGACGACACCGATGATCTGGTTGTCGGCCTTGCCGGTGCCGGTCGGCAGTTGCGCGGGCAGGGCGCCGTCGATCGCTTCGGTCTGCAGGAAGAGCTTGCCGCCGGCGCCTTTGTCGCCGTGGCGCTCGAGCGGGATGCCCTCGCCGATACTCGCTTCGGCGCCGCTTATGAGCTCGTCGAGGTAGCGGCTCGCCTGCCGCGCGTTGCGGGCGACTTCCGACATGCCTTTCTTGTTGTTGTCGAGCTCTTCGAGGATCGCCATGGGAATGTAGACATCGTGTTCCTCGAAGCGGAAGAGACAGGTCGGGTCGTGCATCAGCACGTTCGTGTCGAGCACGAAGAGCCTGGTGGAGGTCGAAGGGAAACGAGCGACGTTGGATGCAGGCTTGGTGCGCTGAATCATGAACCTCCCGGTGCGGCTATCGCAGTGTTCAGTGTTTAGGGTTAAGTGTTTAGCGAGAAGCGGTTCGAACCCGCTCGACACTCAACACTTAACACTCAACACTGATTCGTGAGGGCCTTCACGAATCCGAGCACCTCCTCGGCATGTCCCGGAACCTTCACGCCGCGCCATTCCCTGCGCAGCACGCCCTGGCCGTCGATGACGAAAGTGCTGCGCTCGATGCCGCGCACCTTCTTGCCGTACATGTTCTTCATCTTGATCACGTCGAAGAGCTTGCACGCGAGCTCGTCGGTGTCGGACAGCAGGTCGAACGGAAAGCTCATTTTGGTGCGAAAGCTTTCGTGCGACTTGATGCTGTCGCGCGAAATGCCGTAGACGTCGCAGCCGAGCTTCTGGAATTCGGGATGCAGATCGCGGAACTGCTGACCTTCGGTCGTGCAGCCCGGCGTGTTGTCCTTGGGGTAGAAGTAGAAGACGACGGTGCGGCCTCTGGCGTCCGCGAGGCGGAAGGCCTTGTTCCCGGTGGCGGGAAGCTCTAACTCGGGCACAGGTTGATCTAGCATCTTCGTGGAAGTATGTTGAACGAAAGCGGCGGCGCATGCAAGAGAAGTCGATGCGTTGCCGCGGCGCTCAACGCGTGTGCTCGGCGACTTCTGCCGCGAGCCGCGTGAAAGCGGCCTCGCCCGTGTCGCGCATCTCGAAGTGCGGCGCGTGCGCGAGGGCCGGGTAGTGCTCGAGAGTGGAGCGCGTGTAAGCCGGATCGTAGTGGCGCACGAGCAGCGCTTCGACGCATGCGGCGCTGTTGCCTTCGCGTGAGAGGGCCTGCCATCTCGAGATCGTCTCGCGACCGTGCAGGGCGGTGAGGCATTCGATCTGCGCGATCAGTACATCGGGCTGCGCGACGTAGTGCGCGTATTCCGATTGGAGCAGCGCGACCCGAACCTCGATCGGCGCGTCGAGCACCAGGCATTCGCTGCGCCACATCGCTTCGATGAGCGCCTCGGGCACGCGCAGCCGCCCGATTTTCCTGCTTTCGGCTTCGACGAACACCGGGCGGTCGCGATCGAAACGCGCGAGCACGTGGCGCACCAGGCTGTCGAACATCTTCTGCGTCGGCTGCGGCTCGTCGGGCAGGTTGCCGAGGATCGATCCGCGGTGCGCCGCGAGGGCTTCGAGGTCGAGCACCTGCTCGCCGCGGTCCGCCAGCGCGCGCAGCAATCGGCTTTTGCCGGTGCCGGTCATCCCGCACACGACGCGCCACTGGAAGGCGTGCGGCAGCGTCTCGAGATCGGCCATCACCGCGCGTCGATACGCTTTGTATCCGCCCTCGAGCTGGCCGACCCGCCATCCGACCTGCGCGAGCACGTGCGCGAGGGCGCCGCTCCTGCCGCCGCCGCGCCAGCAATAGACGAGCGGCCGCCACTCGCGCGGGCGCTCGGCAAAGCGCTCGCGCAGATGGCGCGAAATGTTCGCGCTGACCAGGGCTGCGCCGATTTTCTTCGCGTCGAAAGAGGAGCGCTGCTTGTAGATCGTGCCGACGAGCACGCGCTCCGCGTTGTCGAGCACCGGGCAATTGAGCGCGCCGGGGATGTGATCTTCGGCGTACTCGCCTTCGGAGCGCACGTCGATCACCTCGTCAAATCCGGACAGTTGTGCTACGGTTGCCGCTATCGGCGCGGGCCCGCTGCGTTGCTGCGCCTTCGGGCGCGCATCGCGTGTTTGCTCACGGTCGCTTTCGGTCCCGCGCGTCGCGTCGTCTTCATCGCATTGCTGTTTCACCATTCCCCAATTTTAAAGTAAATCATGAACGAGCCTGTTGACGCGGGAGCCGTGCGGCTCACGCTGCTCTCGCACGGCGGCGGCTGAGGCTGCAAGCTGACGCCGGCGTTGCTGAGCGAAATTCTTTCCAAGTCGCCGATCGCGGCTGCGTTTCCCGACCTGCTGGTCGGGAACGAGAACGCGGACGACGCCGCGGTGTATCGCATCAACGATACCCAGGCGATCGTCGCGACCACCGACTTCTTCATGCCGATCGTCGACGATCCGTACGACTTCGGCCGCATCGCCGCGACCAATGCGATCTCCGACGTGTATGCGATGGGCGGCAAGCCTTTCATGGCGCTCGCGCTCCTCGGCATGCCGGTCGGAAAAATCCCGGTCGAAGCGATCCAGCGCATCACCGCCGGCGGCCAGGCGGTGTGCGCGGCCGCGGGCATACCCATCGCCGGCGGGCACTCGATCGATTCGCCCGAGCCGATCTACGGGCTCGTCGCGCTCGGCCTCGTCCATCCGGACCGGGTGATGCGCAACGATCGCGCGCAGGCCGGCGACGTGCTGATCCTCGGCAAAGGCCTCGGCGTGGGCATCATGAGCGCGGCGCTCAAAAAAGGGGAGCTGCGTGAGAAAGCCTACGAGCAGATGATCGAGGTCACGACTCAGCTCAACACGCCCGGACCCGATCTTGCGCAAATGCCCGGGGTGCACGCGATGACCGACGTCACCGGTTTCGGGCTGCTGGGCCACCTCATGGAAGTGTGTCGGGGGTCGAACCTGAAAGCCGAGCTTCGATTCGACGAGATTCCCATCCTTTCAGCCGCGCGCCACCTGGCTGAGCAGGGTTATGTCACCGGCGCGTCCGACCGCAACTGGGCGAGCTGCGAAGCGTGCGTGACCTTGCCGCGCGAGGCGCCGGCGTGGCACCGCAAAATGCTCACCGATCCGCAGACGAGCGGTGGGCTGCTGGTCGCGTGCACGAAGGCAGCGGCGCCCGCGGTGCTCGAGGTCTTTCGAGCGCAGGGTTTCGGCAAAGCCCGCGTCATCGGCGAACTGGCGGCGGGAACGCCGGCAGTCGAGGTGCGCTGAAGGGCTCCCACACGAGCGGTTCGACGGGAATTCCCCGTACGGGTTGATGCACGTCGTTCGAACCTGGCGGCCGCAGACGGGGCCGCGCAAGCGCGTGCGTTACTTGCGCTTGAGCAGCGGCTGCAGCCCTTTCCACATCGTCTCGAGCATCACCACCTGTCCTTCGCTCGTCGGGTGCACGCGGTCGGCCTGAAAGAATCGGCCATCGTCGGAGAGACCTTCGAACAGAAACGGCACGAGCGCGGTCTTCTTCGAGCGAGCGAGATCGACGTAGGTCTGCTGGAACTTTTCGGTGTAAGCCGTGCCGTAATTGGGTGGCAAACGCATCCCCACCAGCAACACCTCCGCTTTCGCGGCGCGGCTCGCGTCGATTATCTTCTCGAGATTGCGCTTCATGACCTCGAGGCTCTGGCCCCGCAGGCCGTCGTTGGCGCCGAGCTCGAGCACCACGAGGTCGGGACGATGCGCTTTCAGCGCGCCTTCGATACGGTTCGCGCCGCCCGTGGTGGTTTCGCCGCTGATGCTCGCGTTGGCCACGCGATAATCGAACCCTTCGTCGTGCAGGCGCTTCTCGAGCAGGTTCGCCCAGCCCTGGGTCTGCGCGAGACCATAGGCCGCCGAGAGACTGTCTCCGAAAACCAGTATCGTTCGGGCGTATGCGGAAGAAGGCGCAATCGCAGGCGCGATGGCGAACGTCAACAAGAAAAGCAAACGTGAAAGCATGAATGTCCAGTCGAGTGAAAAGATAATCAGCGTTACCGGCATTGGAAAAACCGTGCCCAGCGGCGGCAACGGGTTGACCATCCTGCATGATATTAGTTTCGACGTGCGCGCCGGCGAAGCGGTCGCGATCGTCGGCGTATCCGGTTCAGGCAAGTCGACGCTGCTCGGGCTGATGGCGGGCCTCGATACGCCGAGCGCAGGCGCGATCCGCATCGACGGACACGATCTTTTCGAGCTCGACGAAGACGGCCGCGCGAGCTTGCGCGCGCGCATGGTCGGTTTCGTGTTCCAGTCTTTTCAGCTGCTGCCGGCGATGACTGCGCTCGAGAACGTGATGCTGCCGCTCGAGCTCGCAGGCAAACCGTCCGCGGAAGCGTCCGCGCGGCAAATGCTCGAGCGCGTAGGGCTCGGCGAGCGCCTGCGCCATTACCCGAAGCAGCTCTCGGGCGGCGAGCAGCAGCGCGTTGCGATCGCGCGCGCTTTCGTCACCGAGCCCGCGCTCCTACTCGCCGACGAGCCCACCGGCAACCTCGATTCCGCGTCCGGACGCCAGATCATCGACCTGATGTTCGAGCTCAACCGCGAGCGCGGAACCACACTGCTGCTGGTCACTCACGACGAAGGCCTTTCCAAGCGCTGCGATCGGGTGTTGAGGCTCGCGGGGGGCAGACTCGTCTCCGGTGACGAGCACGGCGTGAGGCGTGAGGCGTGAGGCGCGAGGGAGGAGAATGACAAGCGCCGCCTTTTGCCGACGCAGCCATCGCCACCTCGCGCCCGGCACCTCACCCCTCACCCCTCACGCCTCACGCACTTCCTCATCATGAGCGAATTCACTCTAGCCCTCCGCCTGCTCTGGCGCGACCACCGTGCCGGCGAGCTCGCGCTGATCGCGGTCGCGATGGTGATCGCGGTCGCAAGCGTGACCACGGTCGGATTTTTCACCGATCGCGTGCAGCAGGCGCTCGGGCGCCAGGCGAACCAGCTGCTCGGCGCCGATCTGGTCGTGGTGAGCGACAAGCCGGTCGCGGCAGCGATCGAGGCCGAGGCGCGTGCCGGGGGCCTGGCCGCGGTCCGGATGACGCGTTTCCCGAGCATGGCGGTGCAGGGGAAACGCAACGTGCTCGCGAGCATCAAAGCGGTGACCGCGGGCTACCCGCTGCGCGGCGAGCTGCGCCTGAGCGACGAGCTCTACGGCAAGGATCGCACTGCCTCGGGCATTCCTCAGCCCGGCGCCGCGTGGATAGACGAGCGCCTCGCGACCCAGCTCGGCCTCGCGCGCGGCGACCGCTTCGAGCTCGGACGCAGCACGTTCACTGTCGCTGCGATCCTGACCCACGAGCCCGACGTGTCGATCGGTTTCCTGAACAGCGCGCCGCGGGTCGTCATCGACGAAGCCGATCTCGAGGCGACGGGGCTGGTGCAGCCCGGCAGCCGTATCGGCTATCGCCTGCAGCTGGCGGGTCCCGTGGAGGCGGTCGAGGCGTTCCGCGCTTCAGTCGCGAGCCGGCTGCAGCCGGGCCAGCGCATCGAAGGGGTGCGCGATGCCCGCCCCGAGATTCGCTCGGCGCTCGAGCGCGCCGAGAAGTTTCTGAGCCTCGCCGCGCTCGTGAGCGTGGTCGTCGCCGCGGTCGCGATCGGGCTTTCCGCACGGCGCTTTCTGCAGCGCCACCTGGACGCGTGCGCGATCATGCGGTGCCTCGGCGCGAGCCAGGCGAAAGTGATGCGCCTGTACCTCGTGCACTTCGCGATACTCGGAGCGCTCGCGAGTGTGCTCGGCTGCGCGATCGGCGCGGCCGCGCAGGCGCTGCTCGCGTACTGGCTCGGCACGATCGTCACGGTCGAGCTGCCGCCGCCGGGCGTGCTTCCGGCGGTGCACGGCGTGCTCACCGGGCTCGCGTTGCTCCTCGGTTTCGCGCTGCCGCCGCTGGCGGCGCTGCGGCGGGTGCCGACCTTGCGGGTCCTGCGCCGCGATCTCGGCGCGCCGCGCGCGGGCGGCATCGCCACTTACGCCGCCGGCTATGCCGCGATCGCGGGCATGATTTTCTGGAAAGCCGAAAGCCTGCGGCTCGGTGCGATGGTGCTCGGGGGCTTCACCGGCGCGATGCTCGCCGTGGGCGTGCTCACGTGGCTGCTGCTGAAGGCGGTCAGCGGTGCCGGCATTCGCGGCGTCACGTGGCGCTACGGCATCGCGAACCTGAGGCGCCGGGCGCTCGGCAGCGTGCTCCAGGTCGTGGCGCTCGGCATCGGCATGATGGCGCTGCTCGTGCTGACCCTGGTGCGCCAGGACTTGATCCAGGCATGGGAGACGACTCTGCCGCCGGAGGCGCCGAACCGCTTCGTCGTCAACATCCAGCCCGACCAGGTGCAGCGCCTGGCCGCGTTTTTCGAACGCGAGGGCCTGCGCAAACCGACCTTGTTCCCGATGGTGAGGGGGCGTCTCACCGCGATCGGCGATCGCCCGGTATCGGCAGCGGATTACGACGACGAGCGCGCGCGCCGGCTGGTCGAGCGTGAGTTCAACCTGTCGTGGGCCGAGCGCATGCGGTCCGACAACCGGCTCACTGGGGGCGCATGGTGGAGCGGTCCGCGGCCGGGCGCCCAGTACTCGGTCGAGCAGGGCCTTGCCGAGACCCTCGGGATCAAGGTCGGGGACACGCTCACCTTCGACATCGCCGGGGCACCCGTGGCCGCGCGCGTGACGAGCCTGCGCAAAGTCGACTGGGACACCTTCAACGTCAACTTCTTCGTGATCGCGCCGCCGGGCATGCTCGAGAGCCATCCGGCGAATTACGTGACGAGCTTCTACCTGCCGCCGGGCAACGCCACGCTGCTCGGCGCGCTGGTGCGCGAGTTTCCGAACGTGCTCCTGATCGACGTGGCGCAGGTGATGGCGCAGGTGCAGAGGATGATGGAGCAGGTCGCGAGGGCGGTGCAGTTCATCTTCCTGTTCACCCTGCTCGCCGGACTCACCGTGCTTTACGCGGCGATCGCCAGCACGCAGGACGAGCGCGTCTACCAGGCGACGATCATGCGCACCCTCGGCGCGAGCAGGCGCCAGTTGCGGCGCGCGATCCTCGCGGAGTTCGCGGTGCTCGGGCTGCTCGCCGGTGTGCTCGCGGCGGCAGGCGCGACCGCGCTCGCCTACGTGCTCGCGACCAGGCTCCTCAACCTGCCGTTCACGTTCAGCGCACCGGTGTGGATCGTCGGGGCGGCCGCCGGCGCGGTCGGCATCGCGCTCGCGGGCTACGCCGGCACGCGACGCGTGCTCGACGCGCCTCCGCTCAAAGCCCTGCGCGACGCCTGAGGCTGCGGGACCCGGATGAACGGGCGGTGATACGCAGTTTCATCGATTGCCCCACGTCCTCGATGTCAAAACCCGATGCTCCGGCAGCCCGGAGCATCAGGGGACCCAAGGTATACTCGGAGGATGATCGAATTCTTCGTTATTGCACTGGTTCTGGCCGCGCTCGTGATGCTCGCGATCCTGCTCGCGCGCGGTGCGGCGCAGGCGCGGGAGATCCGCGAGCTTTCGACCCGGCTCGCCGATGCGCTCGAGACCAAGCACCGCGGCATGCTGCTCGACCTGCACAACGGTCTCACGCACCAGGGCGACCGCCTCGGGGGACACCTGACCGAGTCCAGCGAGCGCCTGCGCGGCGCGGTCGGCGAGGAGTTGCGGGAGACCCGCGACACCCTCCACGCGATGAAGCTCTCGCTCACCCAGAACATGAACGAGTACCGCGAAGCGATGGTCGCGCGCCTCGGCGAGACCACGGCCTCCCTCAACGCGCGCATCGACGAGCGCCTGGGTGAGATCTCCGGCAAGGTGAACGAGCGCCTCGACGAAGGTTTCAGGAAGACCAACGAGACTTTCGTCAGCGTCATGTCGCGCCTCGCGACGATCGACGAAGCGCAGAAGAAGATCGAAAGCCTCACCGGCAGTGTGGTGAGCCTCCAGGAGCTCCTCGGGGACAAGCGCGCGCGCGGCGCTTTCGGCGAAGTCCAGCTCGAAGGGCTGGTGCGTAACGTCCTTCCCGCCGGCACGTACGAGATGCAGTGCACCCTCTCGAACGGCACCCGCGCCGACTGCGTGCTGATGCTCCCGGCCCCGACCGGCAAGGTCGCCGTCGATTCGAAGTTCCCGCTGGAAAACTACCATCGGATGTTCGCGCCCGACACGAGCGAGCTCGAGCGCGCCGCGGCGCAAAAGCTCTTCAGGCAGGACCTGAAACGCCACGTCGAGGCGATCAGCAGCAAATACATCATCCCCGGCGAGACGTCCGACGGCGCGGTGATGTTCGTTCCGGCGGAAGCGGTGTTCGCGGAGATCCACGGACGCCACGGCGAAGTCGTCGAGTTCGCGATGGCGCGGCGGGTCTGGATCGTTTCGCCGACCACCCTCATGGCGGTGCTCAACACCGCCCGCGCCGTATTGAAAGACGTCGAGACGCGGCGCCAGGTCCACGTCATCAAGGAATGCCTCGCGCGCCTCGCGGTGGAGTTCAGCCGCTTCGACGAGCGCATGCGCGATCTCGCCCGCCACATCAGGCAGGCTCACGAAGACGTCGAGAAAGTCCAGCTCACGAGCAGCAAGATTTCGCAGCGCTTCGCGCAGATCGAAGGCGTGGAGCTCGGCGAGATCGAGGAGGCGGCCCCGCTGCGCGTGGTCGAGCTGCGCGACGAGGGCAAAGGCTGAGGACTCGGGCGACGTGGGGTGGTTCAGCCGGTGGCGCGAAGGGCGAATACTGAAGCAGGCGACTCTCGATCCGGCGCTGTGGCGCTCGACGCTCGAGCGTTATGCCTGCACTCGCGCGCTGTCGGAGGACGAGCGCCGCCGCCTGCAAGACATCGTCGTTCTCTTCCTGCACCACAAACGCATCCACGGCGCGGGCGGCATGGCGGTTCGCGACGATGTGCGTATCGCGATCGCCGCGCAGGCCTGTATGCTCGTGCTGAACCTCGGCGTCGAGTCTTTCGGGAACTGGGTCGAAATCATCGTGTATCCGGACGAGTTCGTGGCGCAGTACGAATACGTCGACGCGGCCGGTGTCGCGCACCAGGTGGAAGAGCCGATGACCGGCGAATCGTGGGAGCGCGGGCCGGTGATCCTGTCGTGGGCGGACGCGGAAGGGGCGGGGGGCGGCGGGGCGCCGGCATACAACGTGGTGATACACGAATTCGCGCACAAGCTCGACATGCGTAACGGCGAGGCGAACGGCTTTCCGCCGCTGCACGCGAACATGAGCCGCGCGCGGTGGTCCGACGCGTTCACGTCGGCCTACCGCGATTTCTGCGACCGCCTCGACAGCGGCATGGACGTCGCGATCGACGAATACGGCGCCGAGAGCCCGGCCGAGTTTTTCGCGGTGGTGAGCGAGACGTTCTTCGAGTCGCCCGCCGGGCTGCTCGATGCCTATCCCGCGGTTTACGCACAACTCGTGGAGTTCTACCGGCAGGACCCCGCGGCGAGGCTGCGCGGCCGCACACCGCAGCGCGCGGGGGCCGGCGCATGAAAGGCCCGGAGTTCTCTTCGCGGTTCGTGCTGATCGCGTGCTTCGCCGTGCTGCTCGCGCTGCTCGTGGGCGTCAGCGTGCTCGGCGTGATGCGCACCGAGCAGGTCAACCGCAGGCTCCAGTCGATCATCCTGGCGCAGGACGTGAAGACCGGCCTCGTCGCCTCGCTGGCCCGTATCGTGCCCGAGCGCTCCCAGCTCACGGTCCGACTCTTCGGCGAGCAGGACCCCATGGCCCGCTCGCCATCCTCCGAACGCTACGCGGAGCTCGGACGCGAGTTCGACGACGTTTCACGGCAGCTCACGGCGATGGCGCTCACGCGCGAGGAGCGCAGCGCGCTCGAGAGCCTGCTCGACGTGTGCCAGCGCACCCAGGAGGCGCGCGAGCGCGTCATGAACCTGCTCTCGACGGGCGATTACACGACCGCCCGGCGGCACATGGACGAGCGCGGCGTCGCGCTCAACGACGCGTTCCAGGTATCGCTCTACGAGCTGCTCGAGAAAAGCCGCGAGGCGACGCTGAGCGTCGTCGGCGAAGCCCGGGATTCGACGCGCCAGGCGCTGCTCCTCATCGGCGTGATCGGCACCCTGATCCTGTGCGGCGCGACGCTGTTCGCTGCGCTGGTGACGCGGCAGGTCAAGCGCACCGAGAACGCGCTGCAGCTCGAAAAGGAGCTCGCGCAGGTGACGCTGCACTCGATCGGCGACGGCGTGATCACGACCGACGCCGAAGGCAAAGTGGAATACCTCAACCCGGTCGCCGAGCAGTACACCGGCTGGACGACCGAGCAGGCGCGCGGACGCCCGCTCGCCGAGATCTACCGCGTGATCGACGAGCGCACCGGCAAAGGCCTCGACGCGCTCGCCGCACCGCCGGTCTCGCCTCCCGCGGACGACACCGGCGCGGCGGTATCGGTGCGCCTGGTCGACCGCAACGGCCGCGAGTGCCCGATCCGTTACTCGCATGCGCCGATCAGGAATCGCGAAGGCAGCGTGCTCGGCATGATCGTCGTGTTCCACGACATCAGCCAGATCCGCGCGATGGCGCAGCAGCTCCTGTGGCAGGCGACCCACGACGCGCTGACCGGCCTGGTCAACCGCCGCGAGTTCGAGCGGCGCCTGACCGAGCTCATCGACACCGCGCGAGGACAGGGACGCGAGCACGCGCTCATGTTCATGGACCTCGACAACTTCAAGGCGGTCAACGACACGTGCGGCCACACCGCGGGCGACGAGCTGCTGCGCCAGCTCACCTCGGTCATGCTCGCGCGCATGCGCGGCAGCGACACCCTCGCGCGGCTCGGCGGCGACGAGTTCGCCGCGCTGCTCGAGACCTGCCCGTACGACCAGGCGGTGCGCATCGCCAATGCCATGCGCGAGACGGTGCGCGAATTCCGTTTCGTGTGGGAGGACAAGACCTTCACCGTCGGCGTGAGCATCGGGCTGGTGCCGATCAGCGCGGACAGCGGGAATCTCAACCGGGTGCTGAGCCTCGCCGACGCGTGCTGTTACGACGCCAAGAACAAGGGGCGCGACCGCGTCGAGGTCTACCGGCCCGAAGAAGGCGAAACCGTGGGCAAGCACGGCGAGCTGCAGGTCGTCTCGCAGATCAACCAGGCTTTCGAGATGGGCCGCTTCCGGCTGTACCGCCAGCGCATCCTGCCGCTGCGGCCGGGGCCGCAGAAAGAGCCGAATTACGAAGTCCTCGTGCGCATGATCGACAAGTCGGGCAACCTGGTCCCGCCCACCGGGTTCATGCCCGCGGCCGAGCGCTACAACCTGCTCACGTCGATCGAGCGCTGGGTGATCAGCTCGCTCATCGAATACCTGCACAACCAGTGGACCTCGGGCGCGATCCCGCGCGAGCCTTCGGAACGCGGCTACTACTCGGTGAATCTCTCGGGCGCGAGCATCAACGACAGGAGCCTTCCCGATTTCCTGCACACCCTGCTGCGGCGCTACCAGCTGCCCGCGGGGCTGCTCTGTTTCGAAGTGACCGAGACCACCGCGATCTCGAATCTCACCGCGGCGGCCGAGCTCATGCAGGAGTTGAAAGCGATGGGGTGCCGCTTCGCGCTCGACGACTTCGGCACCGGGATGTCTTCGTTCGCGTACCTGAAATACCTGCCGGTCGACGTGCTCAAGATCGCCGGCATGTTCGTCAAGGACATGGCGACCGACCCGATGGACTACGCGATCATCGACGCGATCAACCGTATCGGCCACATCCTCAGCATGGAGACCGTCGCCGAAGAGGTCGAGAACGCCGACACGCTCGCCAAGTTGCGCGAGCTCGGCATCGACTGCGCCCAGGGTTATTTCATCGCCGCACCCGAAGCGATCCTGCACGGACCTACGGGGCAGCCGGTCGAGCTCAAATCCGCCTGATCACCCTTTTCGCGTGAGCATGACCACACCTGCGACTGTCGTCGCCGCCGACGTCGGCGGCACCAACATCAAGTTCGCGCTCGGCGAGTGCGCCGGCCCCGACTGCAGGATCGTCAAGCTCAGCGTTTACCGCAGCTGCGATTTCGCGACTTTCGATGCCGCGGTGGCCGCCTTCCTGCGCGAGGCCGACGTGGAGCCGTTCGCACGCCAGGTGGCGGGCGCCTGTTTCGCCGTCGCGGGTCCGGTCGAGCACGGCACCGCGCGCCTGACCAATCTCACCTGGCGCATCGACGAGCGCGAGCTCGCGCGGGTGTTCGCAATCCCTCGCGTCAAGGTCATCAACGATTTCGCGGCGGCGGGCTACGGTGTGGAGCGCCTGCCTGCCGACGCGCTGCTCACGCTACAGGCGGGAACGCCGCTCGAAGGCGCAGACCGGATCGTCATCGGTGCGGGCACGGGCCTGGGCGTGTGCTGGCTCACCCGCGACGAGCGCGGCACGTGCGTGCACGCGTCCGAAGGGGGCCACTCGGACTTCGCCCCGGTCGACGCGCTGCAGGACGAGCTGCTGCGCCACCTGCGCCGCAAGTTCGGGCACGTCTCTTCCGAGCGCGTGCTGTCGGGCGCGGGGCTCCCGCGCATCGTCGAATTCCTGGAGGAGATCACCGGAGAGGCCGCGAGCGCGGCGTTGCACGAGGCGATGGCTGCCGGAGATCCCGCGCGCGCGGTGACGCATTTCGCGCTCGAGCGCCGGGACGCGCTCGCCATGCGCGCGCTCGACCTGTTCGTAGCGGCTTACGGCGCATTCGCGGGCAACATCGCGCTGATCGCGCTCGCCCACGGCGGGGTCTATATCGCGGGGGGCATCGCACCGAAGATCGCAGCGAAGCTCCAGGACGGCACGTTCATGCGTGCGTTCAGGGCGAAAGGACGCTTCGATACGATGCTCGCGTCCATTCCGGTGTATGTGGTGATGAACGATCACGCGGGCCTGCTAGGCGCGCTCGCGGAAGCGGCGCGGGTGGCGGGCTCGCCCTTTCGCCAGCCGCGAAGCAAACCGGGGTCGGACCCCGATAAAGCCGGGGTCTGACCCCGTGAAGCGACTGCTCCAACCGTTCGTCCTGATCGTCACCGCGATACTCGCGCTCGGCTACGCCTACGTCGCGTTGCGGCTGGGCGCGGGCTTATGGGACCGGCTCGCGCTCGCGGTTCCTTTCCTGCTGGTGTGGATCGTCCCGGTGGTGTACTGGTCGGGGGACCGCGAAGGCGGGGGCCGTCTCGACGAGGCGTTGCACGTCGCGAGCTATCTCTCGATGGCGTGGCTGAGCTTCCTGCTCGTGCTCACGCTCGCGCGCGACGTGCTGCTGCTGGCGACCGTGTGGGCGCCGGCGTCGACGCCGCACCTGCTGTTGCGCGAGCACGGCGCGATGGCGGTGGTCGTCGGTTCGTTCATCGCGCTCGTCGTCGGCGCGCTGGTCGCGCTGCGCGGACCGCACGTATGCCGGGTCGACATTCCGATCGAGGGCCTGCATCCCGATCTCGAAGGATTTCGGATCGTGCAGATCAGTGACCTGCACGTCGGGCTCACGATACGCAGGCGCTACGTCGAGCGCGTGGTCGAGCTGGCCGAGTCCCTGACGCCCGACATGATCGCGCTCACCGGCGACATCGTCGACGGATCGGTGGCGGCGCTGGCGCCACACGTGGAGCCGTTGCGCAGGCTCACCGCAACGCCGACTTTCTTCATCCTCGGCAACCACGACTGCTATTCGGGCGCGGCGCCGTGGATCGCACACTTCAAGACGATGGGCATGCGCGTGCTGCTCAATTCGAACGAAGTGATGACCAGAGGCGCAGCGCGCCTGCTGATCGGCGGTGTGGTCGACCCCGCGCTGCGCATGTCGAACCCGGACCTCGAGCCTCGCGCCGACCACGCCGCGGCGAATGGCGGAGACGCGGATTTGCGCGTGCTGCTCGCGCACAATCCTAAGCTCGCGCCGCTCGGCGCGCGCGCCGGTTTCGACCTGCAGCTCTCGGGTCATACCCACGCCGGGCAGTTCTTCCCGTGGACGCTCGCGGTGCGCCTGGTGCACGCGCCGCACGTCGCGGGGCTGTCGCGCGAAGGGAGGATGCACGTGTATGTGAGCGCCGGGACCGGGACGTGGGGCCCGCCGGTGCGTTTCGGGACGAAGCCGGAATTGACCGTGGTGAGGCTGGTTGCTGCTGGTGGAAGCGGTGAACGGGTGAACGGGTGAACG
>JAQGNC010000075.1 GCA_028292065.1 Betaproteobacteria bacterium | reverse complement strand
AACATCCAGGTCTCGTGGGTGAAGCTCGGCGCCGACGGGGCTCGCGCGTGCCTCGCCGCGGGCGCCAACGATCTCGGCGGCGTACTCATGAACGAAAGCATTTCGCGCGCGGCCGGCACCCAGCACGGACAGGAGATGGCGCCTGCGCAGATGGAGCGGCTCATCCGCTCCGCGGGACGCGAGCCCGTGCAGCGCACGACGCTCTACGGCGTGCCGCGCGCCGACCAGCGCGCGCGCTCGTATGACGCGGCCGTGCTCGAACCGGTCAGGTTTGCCGCGGCGCCCGTTACAGAGACGAGGGCCGCATGAGCGAGCGCACGACCATCGCGGTGCTCGGCGGCACCGGCGCCGAAGGCAGCGGACTCGCGTTTCGCTGGGCGCTGAAAGGGCACGACGTCATCGTCGGCTCGCGCACCGCCGATAAAGCGATCGCTGCGGCCGCGGAGCTGAACGCGCTGCTCGCGCAGCGCGGCAGCGTGCGAGGCGCCGCCAATGCGGATGCCGCGCGCGACGCGCAGATCGTCGTGCTCACCGTGCCTTACGCCGCGCAGCTCCCGACCGCGCAGGACGTTCGCGAGCACCTCGAAGGCAAGATCCTCGTCGACGTGACCGTGCCGCTCGCGCCGCCGGTCGACCGCGTCCAGCTCCCGAACGGCGAGTCGGCGGTGCTCGCGCTGCAGCGCACGCTCGGCGCCGGAGTCAAGGTCGTCTCGGCTTTCCAGAACGTCTCGGCGACCCACCTCAAGGACCCCGATCACGTCGTCGATTGCGACGTGCTCGTCTGCGGCGACGACCGCGCCGCGCGCGAGCAGGTCATCGGCCTCGCGCGCGACGCCGGCTTGCGCGCGCTCCACGCAGGCGTGCTCGCGAACTCGGCGGCGGTGGAGGCGATGACGTCGGTGCTGATCGCGATCAACAAGCATTACAAGGTGAGGGCGGCGGGGGTGAGGATTACTGGGCTGCCGCGTGAAGGGTGAAGATGTGAAGGGTGAAGGGCGTGAGGGGTGAGGCGTGAGGGGTGAGGGGTGAAGGGTGAAGGCTGTAGGGGCGCGGTGAAACCTTCTTTGTCGCTTTTTGCATTGGCAGGTATGCCGGAGGTCACGTCGGGCGCTGCGCTCGCGCCGTTGTTGCTGCAGGCGGTCGAGCGCGCAGGGCTCGCGCTCGAAGACGGCGACGTGTTCGTGCTCGCGCAGAAGATCGTGTCTAAAGCCGAAGGGCGGCAGGTAAAGCTGGTGGACGTGGTGCCGTCCGCGCGAGCGCTCGAGCTCGCGGCAGTGACCGGCAAGGACGCGAGGATGGTCGAGCTCATCCTGCGCGAGTCGCGTGAAGTCCTGCGCGCGAAGCGCGGTGTCATCATCGTCGAGCACCGGCTGGGTTTCGTGATGGCGAGCGCGGGGATCGACCAGTCCAACGTGCCCTACGCCGAAGGCGAATGCGCCCTGCTGCTGCCCGAGAATCCGCAAGCGTCGGCGACGCGGCTCAGGGACGCGCTGCGCGAGGCGACGGGACATGACGTGGCCGTGGTGATCAACGACAGCTTCGGCCGGGCGTGGCGCAACGGCGTCACCGGCACTGCGATCGGGGTCGCAGGCATCCCTGCGCTCGTCGACATGCGAGGGCGGTCCGACCGCGAAGGACGAGCGCTGCAGGTGACCGAGATCGCCGCGGCCGACGAGGTCGCCGCTGCCGCTTCGCTCGTGATGGGACAGGCGGATGAAAGCGTTCCCGCGGTGCTCGTCCGCGGTTTTCCCTACGCGCGCCGGGAGGCGAGCGTGGACGAACTGATCCGCGCGCGCGCCGAGGACCTGTTCAGATGATCGTCGCGCTCGCAGGCGGTGTCGGCGGCGCACGGCTCGCGGTCGGTCTCGCTGCCGTGCTGCCCCCGCAGCGGCTGACCGTCGTCGTCAATACCGGCGACGATTTCGAGCACCTCGGTCTCTCGATCTGCCCCGACCTCGATACCGTCATGTACACGCTCGCAGGGTTGAACAACCCGGCGCTCGGGTGGGGCCGCGCCGACGAGACGTGGAGCTTCATGGAGACGCTGCAAGCGCTCGGCGGCGAAACGTGGTTCAGGCTCGGCGACCGCGACCTCGCGGTCCACGTGCTGCGCACCGCGGCGCTCGCCCGAGGTGAGCGGCTATCGGATATCACCCGCACGCTCACGCAGCGCTTCGGTATCGCCCACGCGGTGGTGCCGATGAGCGACGATCGGGTACGCACGGTTGTGCTCACGAACGAAGGCGAGCTCGCGTTCCAGGATTATTTCGTGCGCCGGCGCTGCGCGCCTGCGGTGAGCGGGTTTCGCTTCGAAGGCGCGGAGGATGCGGAGATGCCGCAAGCGCTGCGCGCGATCGTCGATGGTGACGTCGAGGCAGTCGTGGTGTGCCCGTCGAATCCTTTCGTCAGCATCGCGCCGATGCTTGCGGTTCCTGCAATACGCGAGTGGCTCGAGCGCCGCACCTTTCCGGTCGTCGCGGTCTCGCCGATCGTCGGCGGCGACGCGGTGAAAGGCCCCGCCGCGAAAATGATGCGCGAGCTCGGCGTCGACGCGAGCGCGTCGGGTGTGGCGAGGCATTACGGCTCGCTCGTCGATGCCTGGGTCATCGACGAGCGCGACGCTTCCGAAGCGCGCGCGATCGCGGCGCTCGGCAAGCGCGTGCGCGTGACCGATACGCTGATGACTGACACGGCGAAAAGCGCGGCGCTGGCGGAAGCGGTACTCGAGGTCGCGGGTGAGGCGAGTCGTGGCTGAGCGAACGGCCGAGCGCCTCGGGATTGCTTCGTCGCGGTGCTCCTCGCAATGACAATTACGCGTGCACCTCTGAACACGAGGTGGTCGCGAGCAGCCGGCACGCTTGGCCGCTCTGATCTTCGCAATGGCAACTATGCGTAGGCCTCTCAACAGCGTGTCATCGCGAGGAGCCGGCACAGGCGACGCGGCGATCTCGTGGCGCACGGCGAGCGCGTCCGCGGGGCTTGCGCACGTCGTGCTGCCGGTGCGAGGTCTTGCGGCAGGCAAGTCGCGCCTGTCGACGGTGCTCGATTCCGCACAGCGCGAGGCGCTCAACCGCTGGCTGCTCGAGCGCACGCTCGGGGTGCTCGGCGCGTGGCGCGGAAGCCTCGAGACTTGCGTCGTCGTGAGCGCCTGCGAGCGCGTGCTCGAGGTTGCCCGCGTTCACGGTGCGCAAGCGTTGAAGGAGCGCGCCGGCGATGGACTGAATGGCGCGGCCGCCCTCGGCGTGGCTCACGCGCGGACGCTCTGCGCGAGCGCTGTGCTCGTCGTCCCGTGCGACCTGCCGCGGCTCACCGCTGACTCGCTGCAGGCTTTGTTCGACGCTGCGGGAGGTGCGGACCTCGTCATCGCACCGGACAAATGCGGCACCGGGACGAATGCGATCGTGGTGCGCACCGACCTGTCTTTCGAGTTCCACTTCGGCGAGCGCAGCTTCGCGTCGCATCTCGCGCAAGCGTCCGCCCGGGGCGCAAGCGCTGCGGTGCACCGTTCGGACGCGCTCGGTTTCGACGTCGATACGCCCGACGATTTCGCACGCTGGTGTGCCGCTTACCGGGCCGGAGACTGCGACTTTCCCGATGGTATAGTCCGCACCCGCAGTGTGCTTCACGAATAACGAGGAGAGAAAATGAGCCTGGTTTCCAACGCCCGACGCGCCGCGGCGAGCGCCGCAGTGATGGGCGCACTGAGCGCCGCGGCGTACGCGCAAAGCGACGCGAACTATCCGAACCGTCCGATCCGCATGATCGCGCCGTCCTCGGCCGGCGGCCCGGTCGACGTGATCGCGCGCGCGGTCTCGCACGGTCTCGGCGAAGTGCTCGGCCAGCAGGTCGTCGTCGACAACCGTGCCGGCGCCGCCGGACTGATCGGTTCGGAGACCGTCGCGAATGCCGCTCCCGACGGCTATACGCTGCTCTTCGGCTTCTCGGGTCCGCTGGTCATTGTGCCGCACCTCGGCGGCAAGACGCCTTACAACACCCTGAAGGATTTCGCGCCGGTGACGCTCGCCGCGCAGGCGCCGTACGTGCTGCTCGTTCATCCGAGCCTCCCGGTGAGCTCGGTCAAGGAGCTCGTCGCGCTCGCGAAATCGCGGCCGGGCAAGCTCAACTTCGGCTCGGGAGGCAACGGCACCGGCATCCATCTCGCGGGCGAGCTCCTGAAGCTCACCGCGGGCATCGACATCGTCCACGTGCCTTATAAAGGCGCGGGGCCCGGCCAGACCGCGCTCCTCGCGAACGAAGTCGACATGCTTTTCAACGGGCTCGCGCCCGCGCTGCCGCACATCAAATCGGGCAAGCTCAAAGCGCTCGGGGTCGGCGGGGCGAAGCGCTCGCCGCTGCTGCCCGAGACGCCGACGATCGCCGAGAGCGGTCTCGCTTTCAACACGAGCGGCTGGTACGGCATCCTCGGGCCGCGCGCGATGCCGCGAGCGATCGTCATGAAGGTGCAGGGCGCCACGGTGAAAGCGATCAACGCGCCGGCGCTCAAGGACAACCTCACGCGGCAGGCTTTCGAAGGGGTGGCTTCTTCACCGGAAGATTTCGGCAAGCTGATCAGCGACGAGTGGGTGAAGTGGCAGCGCGTGATCAAGGCGGCGGGCTTGAAAGGACAGGCGGGCTGATGATGAGAACCGAAAACGTGCAGGTGCCGATGCGCGACGGCGTGATGGGCGCGTACATGGCGATACCCGAAGGCGAACCGGTCGGCGCGGTCATCGCGATCATGGAGATCTGGGGCGTGAACCACACGATGCGCGAGCACGCGAAAGAGTTCGCGGAAGCGGGCTTCGTGTGCCTCGTTCCCGATCTCTTCTGGCGGCAGGAGCCGGGGGTCGAGCTTTCCGACGGCAATCCCGAGGACGTCAAGAAAGCGTTCGACCTGTATTACGACTTCGATTACGACGTCGGCGTAGAGGATATGGTCGACACGTGGAAGTATCTCGAAGCGCGTCCCGAGTGCAACGGCAAAGTCGGCGCGGTGGGTTACTGCCTCGGCGGCAAGCTCTGCTATCTGATGTGCTGCCGGACCGACATCGATTGCGCGGTCGCGTATTACGGCACTTACATCGAGCACAACATCAGGGAAGCGCCGAACCTGCACCGGCCTTTCATGCTGCACATGGCGATGAAAGACCGCTGGGTGCAGGCCGAAGTGAACGACCTCCTCGAGCGCCGTCTCTCACCGAATCCGCTGGTGACGATCCACAAGTACCCCGGTGCCGATCACGCGTTCGCACGACACGGGGGCAAGACTTACAGCAAGCCCGAGGCTGACCGGGCGCTCGCCCTTTCGGTGGATTTCTTCAGGAAGCACCTGGCGTAACTCGCGCCGATTTGCTGCCGCGGCACGCCGCGTGCATGCTCCGGCGAATCGCGCGCGACACTGCAGCACCGTAGCGGTCGCGCGCGATCCCCTTTAATCCCTCGGAGGCTCCCATGCGGCTCATCAACATTCTCGCAGTCGTGCTTGCAGCGTTGTCGCTCGCCGGGTGCGAGGTCATCGGCGACATCTTCAAGGCTGGAATGTGGGTCGGCGTGCTCGCTGTCGTCGCGGTCATCGTGCTGATCGGCTTCGTGATCTCGCGCTTCCGAAAGTAAACAGAAGGCGCGTCAGGCCGCCATCAGCTTGACGATGTACTTCCATTCGTCCGGGTCGACCGGGGTGATCGACAGGCGGTTGCCTTTTTGCAGGATACGCATCCTGTCGAGCTTCTTATGCTTCTTGAGCTCATTGAGGCTCACGAGCGGCGTCTTCTTCACGAATTTGAAATCGACGTTCAGCCACCGCGGCTCTTCGCGCTTGGAGCTCGCGTCGTAATACGGGCTTTTTTTGTCGAACTGGGTCTCGTCAGGATGCGCGGCCGCGCTGACCTCGACGATCCCGACGATCCCCGGCTCCTCGCAGTTCGAGTGATAGAAAAAAGCCTGGTCCCCCACTTTCATCTGGTCTCGCATGAAGTTGCGCGCCTGGTAATTGCGCACCCCGCCCCACGACGTCGTCTTGTCTTTGGCGATGTGGTCGATGCCGTAGGTGGTGGGTTCTGATTTGATGAGCCAGTAGCGCATGGGTGTTTGAGAGCGTGAAGGGGTGAAGGACCGTGAATGGGTGAATGGGTGAATGGGTGAATGGGTGAACGGGTGAACGGGTGAACCGGTGAAGAGTACAGGGTCACCGGGAAAAAACCACCCCCACCCTAACCCTCCCCCTGAAGGGTCCCGCTGGGACCCTGCGG
>JAQGNC010000040.1 GCA_028292065.1 Betaproteobacteria bacterium | reverse complement strand
GCCGTGGCCGTACTCGCCGTCGCGGCGCCTGCCGCCGCGCAGGCACAGAACAACAACTATCCGACCAAGCCGATCCGGCTCATCGTCGCGTTTCCTGCGGGCGGCTCGACCGACATCATCGGCCGACTCGTCGGGCAGCGCCTGTCCGAGCGTCTCGGCCAGCAGGTGATCATCGACAACCGCGGCGGGGCGGGCGGCATGATCGGCACCGAGATCGCCGCGCGCGCAGCGCCCGACGGCTACACGCTGACGATGGGCACGACGAGCACTCACGTCATCGCGCCGGCCGCTTTCAGCAAGGTCAAATACGATCCGATCAAGGATTTCGCGCCGATCACGCTCGTCGCGTCGACGCCGTATCTGCTCGTCGTCAATCCGAGCGTCAAGGCGAATACGCTGAAAGAGTTCGTCGCGCTCGCCAAAGCGCAGCCCGGCAAGCTCAACTACGCTTCGGCAGGCGCAGGCTCGACCACGCACCTCGCGATGGAGATGCTCAAACACACGGCCGGCCTCGACATCGTCCACGTCGCCTACAACGGCAACGGTCCCGCCGGCGTGGCGGTGCTCGGCGGGCAGGTGCAGGCGCTGTTCGGCAGCATGCCCGCGGTGCTGCCGCAGGCCAAGGCCGGCAAGCTGCGGCCGCTCGCGGTCGGTACGGCCAAGCGCTCGCCTGCGCTGCCGGACGTGCCGACCGTCGCCGAATCGGGTTATCCCGGCTTCGAAGTGTCGCTGTGGCTCGGCTTCTTCGCGCCTCGCGGAACCCCGGCGCCGATCATCAACCGGCTGCACGCCGAGCTCGTGAAAATCGTGCTGTCGCCCGAGATGAAGGAACAGCTCGAGCGCAACGGCGCCGAGCCCGCTCACAACGCGTCGAACATCGAGCTCGAGCGCCTGGTGCGCACCGAAATCGACAAGTACTCGAAAGTCCTCAAGGCGGCGAACATCAAGCTCGAGTAGTCGAGCGGCCGCCTTACGGCAGCCCGTCATTCCGGACGCGCGCAAGCGCGAGTGGTCCGGAATCCATTTTGAACCGGTCGACGGTCAGGACGGATTGCGGGCTGCGCCGGAATGATGACGTTTTTCCACGCCTCGATCTTGTCATCTTGCGCTTCCCGCGGTGCGAGGCATGGCAATTGCGTCTACCGTTGCCGCTCCGGGCGGTAAACCCCGCCCGGCCAAAAACCGGGAATCCCATGCAAGGCGCATCCGGCGCTTACACCAGGAAAGTCGTCGTCGCGGTCACCGTCGCGACCGTCGCGGCGCTGCTCGTGCTCGCGCTCTATATGGCGTCGCGGGTGCTGCTGCTCATCTTCGGCGGCGTGCTGCTCGCGGTACTGTTGCGCGGGCTCGGCGAGCTCGTCTCCGAGCACACGCGTATTCCGCCGGGATGGGCGGTGCTGCTCGTGGCGGCGGCGCTTTTCGCGATCTTCGGATGGGGCGGCTGGTATCTGTCGGGCGAGCTCGCGGGACAGTTCGACGAGCTCGGGCGCAGCCTGACCGAGATGGCGCAGCAGGCGCGGGACCAGCTCGACGATTATTCGTGGGGACGCGACGTGCTCGCGACCGTCGGCGATTACCACCTGTCATCCGACAGCGTAGGCACCATCGGCAAGGTCATCGGCGCCACGCTCGGCGGGGTGTCCGGCCTCGTGCTGAGCGTGATCATCGGCCTTTACGTCGCGGCGAATCCCGGCCTGTACGTTCGCGGCCTGCTGCGCCTCGTGCCGCTGTCCTACCGCCCGCGCGCGACCGAGATCCTGCACGACCTGTACGAGGCGCTGCGGCACTGGCTGATGGGAACCCTGTTGCTGATGGCGATCGTCGGAGCCGCGGTGGCGATCGGCCTGTCGCTGCTCGGCATCCCGCTCGCGCTCGCGCTCGGCATGATCATGTTCCTGCTCGAGTTCATCCCGTATCTCGGGCCGATACTCGCCGCGATCCCGGCGGTACTGATCGCCTCCACCCTCGGAACCCAGGAAGTGCTTTTCGTCGTGCTGTTGTACTGGGCGGTGCAGTCGGTCGAAGGCTACGTGCTGAGTCCGCTCGTGTTCCAGCGCAGCGTCGACATTCCGCCGCTGGTCACGATGAGCGCGCAGGTCGTGCTCGGAACGATGCTCGGCGTGCTCGGGATCGTCTTCGCGACTCCGCTGACCGCGTGCGCGCTGGTGCTGGTCAAGCGGGTCTATGTCGAGGATGTGCTCGGTGACCTGATGCATGCGCAACCGGGGAGCGCGGGATGACACAGGAATATCAGTACCTCGCGGGCAGGCTGCAGGAAGCGCTCGCCACCGACGAGCGCGTGAATGCGCTCGACATCAAGATCACCATCGCGCACGGCCGCGTGCATCTCACCGGCCAGGTGCCGACGCAGGAGCGGCAAGCCGCCGTCCAGCGCATCGCGCAGGAGATGCTTCCCGACTTCGAGATCCGCAACGAGATTTCGGTGCTGCATCTCGCCGCGGCCGAAAAACCGGAGGCGCTCGATGGTTAGGATCGCGGCGGTCGGGGACATCCACCTGGGCGAGGACTGCCGCGGCAGGCTGCGGCCGCAGTTCCTGGCGCTCGAAAGCCATGCGGTTGTGTTGTTGCTCGCAGGAGATCTCACGAACTACGGCAACGCGGCGCAGGCTCTGGTCCTCGCGGACGAGGTGCGCGGACTGCCGGTGCCGGTCGTCGCCGT
>JAQGNC010000026.1 GCA_028292065.1 Betaproteobacteria bacterium | reverse complement strand
CCCAGTGCTTCGTGCGAGATTTCCTTCTTCGATACGACCCGTCCCGCATTGAGCGCGAGCACGTGCAGGATGTTGAACTCGGCGCTCGTGAGCTCGAGCGCGGCTCCGTCGCAGTCGGCCGCGCGCTTTTCCGGCCATATCGAGATCGGCCCCACCGTCAGGGGTCCGCCCGGCGGCTGCAGCTGCAGCCGCCTCAGGATCGCGCGCAACCGCGCCGACAGCTCGCGCGGCGTACACGGTTTGGGCACGTAATCATCGGCGCCGAGCTCGAGGCCGAGGATGCGATCGACGTCGTCACCGCGCGCGGTGAGCATGATGACCGGGACCTGGCTGCCCGCACGTATGCGGCGCAAAGCCTCGACCCCGTCCATCTTCGGCATCATCACGTCGAGCACGACCACCTTATGCTCGCCGCTCAACGCCTGGCGCACCGCGGCCTCGCCGTCGTGAACGATCGTCATCGTGAACCCGTCGCGCTCGAGATACTGCGCGAGCATCGTCGCCAGCTCGACGTCGTCGTCCGCGAGTAAAACCGGTGCGGGCATGGATCGATCCTCCAGGAACTCAGGCCCATGATAACTGTCACCCGCGGATTCGGCCTCGCGTCTTTACCTAGCTTTACCTGCGCTAACGCCAATTGATCCCTTGCGCGGACAGACTGTCGTCTACGGCATGTGCCGCCGCAAGGAGCATCGCTATGAGCCAGTCACCGGACGACTACGTGGAGCGTTTTCTCGAGGTGAGCAAAGTTGCGCTGGGGCTTGGTCCGGAAGGGCGCCCCAGTCCTGGCACGCACGTGCTGCAGCGGGAGGTGCCAGAGGTCCGCGCTCGCGCCCGGTTTGCAGAGCCCCTGGACCCGTTTCGTCAACGGTCCTTATCAATCCAACGCGGGTCGCAAGCTTCGACCCGCCGGGACGGCCCGGTCACAGCGGTAGGCTCCTCAGCTGCGCCCTTCAAGTCACGGCTGTGACGGGTGGCTCCGCTCCCGTGACCCATTCTGGACGCGCGCGCCGCAGGCTGGTAGCCATACAGAACCGGCGGAAGGAGGCTGCAAATGAAAGCGCTATACGACAGGACGCAGGATCGGCAGGGTCAGAGCGGTGCGAGCGACCTCGCAGCACGCGTCGAGCTGATTTTCAAGCACTACCCCATGCTGTGCGGATTCTCCGTGCAGGACGATTCCGCGCTTACGACGGAGCGCGCCATGGTCGAGCTCCACGGCGGATTGTGGCTCGCCGACGTCGCAGTGAATGCCCCGCCGGGTTTTCGCATGACGCGCGAGTTTTGCGACCAGATCGCCGGTGCGCTGCTCGAGCTGTTGGACGAGCAACCCGAGGTGCTCGAGCTCCTGCCCGGTCGCACGTTCGCCCGTACGTTGCATTGAACGTTCTCGAAAGGAGATCACTCGTGAACGATTATTCGAGCAATCCCGATGACTTCGACGCCGACGCCGACCATCTGGCGCTTATGGACGACGTGGAATACGAGGAACCGGACGGTGTCGAAACCGCTCTGGAACTGGACCTGTTGCTGGGCCGGGCGCAGGCAACGCGATTCGCGGACGCCTGATCGGCGCCCGCGCCGTGAAACTAACGCTGTGGCGGAATGGATGATCGGCTCGAGGCAAGGCCATCATCGCGAGCGGCCTTGGGCGTTGCAACAGGCCTCGAGTCGATTCAGACGTTGCCCAGCTTCGTCGAACCCCGAGGGAATTCCGCCTGCACCGAGCGCCCGTTGCCGAGCTGGCATTCGCCCTGGCCGCCGCCGGTCATGCCGTCGACAGGTGTCGTGAGATTGAAGCGGCACCGCATGCGTTGTCCATCCGCGGATTGCAGGTTTGCGATGACGTGGTCCGAGTATTCGGTGACGAACGCCGGTCCTCCGAACGGCCCTCCGTACGGTCCCCAGCCGTCCCAGTCGTTCCAGCCGTACGACCAACCCGACCACATCGGATCGAAGTCGACGTTGCTCACCTCTCTCGTGATCTGCAGGTAAGGACCCGAGAAGGTCTGCCCGCCGGCAAGCGTCGCCGACATCGTGCCGGCCGTGCCGCCGTCGGTGCTTTTCCACGCGAACGCGACGGGTGCGCCGCCGGGAGACACCGAGCCGCTTCCGGTGCCCAACGACGTGCAGCCGCTGAGCGCGATGCCCGCGCACAGCAGCGCGGGCACTACGATGGTCTGCGCCATGAACGTGGCGCTCTTCAGCTGATTCGGATGTCTCATCGATGTTCCTTTCGGTGGTGGACGATCGAATTCGCGGACCGACAGCGCCTGCTGCGGTATCCGCAGGTACTCGTTCCGGTGCGCAATGCGTGACGCAGGGTCAAGGCACGGCTCCTCGAACGATTTCGGCGTGAGGATAGTTCCGGGCCGTCGAGCCGTGAATGGCTCCACAGCTCAGACCGGTGACCGTGCGAATCAATCGTCTGGCGCGCTCGAAGATCTCGATCGTGCAATCGCCCGCCGTGGATGGATGCAGGCCTGAAGCGCGGCGATCGTGACTGAGTGATTCGCGTGGATACAGGACTGAGCCGCGCAGGCATTCCACGCAACGGCTCGCAATACGAAAATCACGGCACTGAAGCAGTCACGACACAGGAGTTCCCATGACGACGCGCATTGCCGGTGCAATTCTCGGTCTTCTGCTCGCGGCTGCGGCTGCGCACGCGCAGACCGTTCTGATTCCCATGAGCCCGGCCGATCTCTCCGAACAACCCACGAGCATGCCCGACGGCTGCGCAGACCTCGACGTCAACTGCGTGCTGAACGACGGTCCGCCGCACTGGGTACCGCATCGCGCGACCGAAGGCCCGAACGCGGGTACGCCGATACCGGCGAGCGGCGCGACCGCGGGCGCCGGGGCTATGAACGGCTTCGCCGGCCCGGCGACCAGCAGCGGTTCGCCCGGCTTTGCAGGACGCCGGTAGAGCACGCAAGCGAACGCGCGCACGGCAATGCGTCGCTCCTTTCTTTCTGTTCTGCATGCGGGTATGGCAGCGACGGCAGCGGGCGCGTATGCGGCGCCCGTCGAGCTCCCTCCCGCGCGCATCGTAGCCGCGCCCGCTTCACGGTCGTTGGATATTGCGCTGCGCGCGACGAATAAAGTCAGAGCGTCAATTCCGGTAGGCACTTCCGATGGCGCTGCCAGCCGCACGTTGCGAGTGGACGGTCTTTATCTGTATGGCGTGAACGGGACAGCGCCTGCGCTCTTTCCGCCGGTCGTCATCGCGCGCCAGGGCCAGACGCTGAACGTGCGGTTGACCAACGATCTGCAGGCCGTCCCTGCCAGCGCATCGCAGGCGCGGCCGGAAATGCCGTTCACGAACCTGCACACCCACGGCGTGCTCGTGCCGACGGCTGCTGCAGCGGATCCCTGCGAGGTCCAGGGCGACAACATCTTCGTCGTCTCGAACGGTCCGTCCGCCGGCGTAGCTTGCAAACCCCTGCCGGCGCAATCCGATCATGCCGGGCCGGCGCATGGCGCGAGCGTGCTCGGCCGCGTGCAGTACCGATACCCGCTGCCGGACGATCATCCGGCAGGGCTTTTCTGGATGCATCCCCATCAGCACGGATCGAGCCAGACGCAGGTCGGCGGCGGCATGTCGACGCTGCTTTATGTGGAGCCGTCGCGAGGACAGCCTCGCACCGAACCGCGGTTCGATGTGAAGTGGCTGATG
>JAQGNC010000011.1 GCA_028292065.1 Betaproteobacteria bacterium | reverse complement strand
CAGCCTCCGCGCCCGGCTTCATCGGCGTCACGGCCGCGGCCGCCGCGCAGGATCATGCCGCGCACGATCACGCCGATCACGACGCCGCGCCCGCGAAAAAGAAAACGCGCGGACGCGACGCGCCGTTCGGCCGCGAAGGCGATCCGCGCAAAGTGAGCCGCGTCATCAAAGTCGACATGTCGGACGCGATGCGCTACTTCCCCGACCATGTCTCGGTGAAGAAAGGCGAGACGGTACGCTTCGTCGTCGGCAACAGTGGACAGGTCGAGCATGAGTTCGTGATCGGCACGATGGACGACCTGAAGCAGCATGCCGAGCTCATGAGAAAGCAGGGCGGCATGGCGCACAACGATCCGAATGCCGCGCACGTCGCCCCCGGCGCGGCCGGGCGCGTGGTATGGCAGTTCACCCGGGCCGGCGAGTTCTATTACGGCTGCCTCGTTCCCGGGCACTTCGAAGCGGGGATGATCGGCACGATCGTCGTACGCTAAGCTTGCGCGCATGAATCCGCCGCGCAAGACCGCCATCGTGCTCGCATTCGCCGCGCTCTCGTGCGCACCCACCGCTCACGCGCAGCACGCAGAACCCTACGCAGGATCGAAAGCTGCGCCTGACAATCCGATGCAGCCTTACGCCGGATCTAAGGCTGCGCCCCACACGCGGGCGCAGCCTTACGCGGGACAGGACGCGCGCGAAGTGAAAGCGCTGTCGCAGGACGAAGTGAAGCAATATCTCTCGGGCAGCGGCATGGGTTACGCACGCGCCGCCGAGCTCAACCACTACCCCGGCCCGATGCACGTGCTCGAGCTCGGCGACGAGCTGCAGCTCACCGCCGAGCAGCGGCGGCGCACCCAGGCCTTGATGGACGCGCACAAGACGCAAGCGCGCGCGCTCGGACGCACGGTGATCGATGCCGAAAGCGCGCTCGATGCGCTCTTTCGCTCTTCGAACGTGAGCGAAGCCGACCTGGCTGCACGGGTTCGCGCGGTCGCCGCCGCCCAGGGCGACTACAGGCTCTCGCACCTGGAAACCCATCGGCGCACTCGGGCGCTGCTCACCCCCGAGCAGATCGCGCGATACGACAGCCTTCGAGGCTACGGCGCAGAAGGCACCGCGGCGGCGCACGAGGGTCACGGCAAGCACTGACGTCGAGCAACACCGGCGACGATCACCTGGCAGTTCAAACCCACCCCCACCCTGACCCTCCCCCTGAGGGGTCCCGCTGGGACCCTGCGGGCGGTGAACGATGCGGAAGGAAACCAAGGTTTCCCTCCGCGCCTCCTTTCCTTTCAAACCACCCCCACCCTAACCCTCCCCCTGAAGGGGAGGGGACTACAGGCGCGGCGCGCCTGCCAAACTCTCGACCCCCTCGCGCGCTTCGCGCGCTCTCCCCCTCAGGGGGAAGGTTGGGATGGGGGTGGGTTGTGCCGGTCATCCGCCGCACGTCACTTCAGCTCGCGGCAAGCCTCCACGTCACTCCCCCAGTACTCCGCGCACTTCGCGCGATCCATCGGCCCTTTGCCGATGACTTTGGCGAACAGGAAATCGACGAGGGTCTCGATCTCGCGGGGCTGCAGGGGCGCGGCGGGATCGAACAGCGTGAGCTCCGACTTCTTCAGGTCGGCGTCTTTCATTCCGTAGCAGCGCCCGTCGCTGTAGGCGAGGCGGTCGAACGCGGGCATGTTGCGTCCGGGGCGTCCGCATTTGATCGTGAGGGTCACCGCGGCGCGGTCGAGCGCGGATTCGCGCAGGTTCGGCCCGTCCGGCATCTGGTTGTCCATCTTGCGGCCGTCGCCGGCCCAGCCGTGGCACGCCTGGCAATTACCTTTCTGCAGGAAAAGGCGCATGCCTTCGGCGTGATCGGCAGTGCCTTGCGCGAGGCTGCACGGCGCGGCCGCGAGGGCGGCAAGCGCCGCAGCCGCCGCCACGCCTGCGCGCATCGTCAATGTCTTCGTCGTTCGTCGAGCGGTCACGGCGTTCTCCTCTGCTGGGCGTGTCGTCACGCTCCGTATAATGCCTGAAACATTTTTCGCAGGAGGTTCCATGGCAACGCAGTCGCGCACGCTCGAGCTCGACATCGACAGCGGCGTCGCGCTGGTCACGCTCAACCGTCCCGAATCGATGAACGCGATGAACATCGAGTTGCGCGACGCGCTCATCGCAACCGCGGTCGCACTCGACACCGATCCGCAGGTGAACGTCGTCGTGTTCACCGGCGCGGGCGACAAGGCGTTCTGCGCAGGCGCTGACCTGAAGGAGCGCGGCGCGAAATCGGTGCAGGAGCTCTACGACTATCGCCGCCACGGCCGGCCGAAGTTCGTCAGCGCAATCGCCGGCATGGTCAAGCCGACGATCGCCGCGATCAACGGTTACGCATTCGGCGGCGGCGCGGAGCTCGCGCTCCAGTGCGACATCATCATCGCGTCCGACCGCGCGACTTTCGCATTTCCCGAAGTGACCATCGGGTTCCTGCCGGGAGGCGGCGCGTGCCAGCGCCTGCCGCGTCTCGTCGGCCTGCAGAAAGCCAAGGAGCTGATACTCAGCGGCAGACGCATCGGCGCCGTGGAAGCGGAATCGATAGGGCTCGTCGGCAGGGTCGTGCCGCACGAGAAGCTGCTGAGCGCAGCGCTCGATCTCGCGCGCACCATCGCCGCGAACCCGCGGATGTCGGTGGTGCAGGCGAAGATCGCGCTCAACGCGTCGCAGGAGACCACGCTGGCGGCAGGACTGCAGTTCGAGAACGAGGCGTGGCTCTCGTGCATGCTGTCGGAAGAGTGGCGCTCGAAGATCTCACGGTTCACGAAGTAGCTTTCGTCTTCGAGGACGCCGACGTGCAAACCGGGGTCAGGCCCCGATAAAGCCGGGGTCTGACCCCTTGCCGCCTCTCCTCGCAAGCGGGCGAGGGAAACGTCTACCGATAGCCGTAAGGAGCGGCACACTCCATGGCATAAGCGGGATGTCAGTCAGAAGGTTCCCTCGCCCCACGGTAGTGGGGAGAGGGACAGGGTGAGGGGCAGGGCTCGAAGACCAACTACCGCCCCGCGGCGCCTCCACCTCCACCTCCGGCGCTCGCGCCGCCGCTTGCCGAGCCGCTCGTGCCGCCGGTGCCGCTCGAGCCCATGCTGCCTCCCGTTCCGGTCGCGCTGCCGCTTGCACCCGCGGTCGTGCCGGTATTGCCGCTGACGCCGCTGCCGTCCGAGCGTCCGGCGGTCGAAGGAATCGGGTTGACCATCGTGGCGCCGCCCGCACCGCCGCTCGCAGCGCCGGGGTCTTCGCGGGTGGTGTTGTTGTATGCGCTCGCGCCGGTCGTGTTCCGCGTGGCGCCGGAAGCGCCCGCATTACCGTCGCCGATGATGCCCACGCTTTGCGCCTGTGCCGCGAGCGGGCACGCGAACGCCAACGCCAGTGCTGCTGCCGCCGTCATCTTCGTGTTCATGCCGACCTCCTGGAAAGGGTTGACCCGCTACACGGTGCAACCGCTATTCCTGTCGGCAGCGCGGCTCAGTAAGTCAGCCGCCCCGCGGTCTTGAGGCGTACGCGGTAAAGCGAAGTCTGCGCGGTGATGTAAAGCGTTCTCAGGTCATCGTCGCCCCACGCCATGTTGGTCGGGCGCTCGGGCGTGAGGACGACGCCCAGGCAGTGGCCGCCGTGGTCGAACACGTGGATGCCGCCGGGGCCGGTGCAATAGAGATGGCCGGCGCTGTCGAGCTTCATCCCGTCGGGGGCGCCGGGCGCATCGCCGGTGGTCTCGCCGAAGACGCGGCCGTTGGCGATCGCGCCGTCGGGCTGCACGTCGAAAACACGGATGTGCTTGCGCGGGGTGTCGTTGATGAAAAGGCGCTTCTCGTCGAGCGAGAAGCAAAGGCCGTTCGGCTGCTCGAAATCGTCGACGAGGAGCCGCAGGCTGCCGCTCGGGTCGATGCGGTAGACGCCGCGAAAGGGGAGCATGAGCGGCCGCGGGATTCCGACGTCCTCGCGGATGCGGCCGAAAGTCGGGTCGCTGAAGTAGATCGCACCGTCGGACTTCACCACGACGTCGTTCGGGCTGTTGAGCTCTTTACCCTCCCAATGCGATGCGAGCACCGTGAGCGCGCCGTCGCGCTCTTCGCGCACCACGCGGCTGGTGCCGTGTTCGCAGCTCACCAGGCGCCCCTGCGCGTCGTAGGTGTTGCCGTTGGCCTTGTCGCTCGGCTGGCGGTAGGTCTGCACGCCGCGCTCGGGACTCCAGCAGCGCACGTGATCGTGCTTCATGTCGCTCCAGATGACCTGGCGCCGGGCCTTGTCCCAGACCGGGCCTTCGGTGAAGCCGAAGCCGGTCGCGACCTGCTCGACCTTCACGCCTGCGCCGACGACGTCGGTGAATGCGGCGTCCCTGATTTCGATATCCATGGCCGTCCTCCTTTGTTATGGCTGCAGGCGGGGTCGAATCGGGCGCCTGCGCTACAAGAACGTCATGCGGTCGATGCTTTCACCCTGCGCATCTCTTCGAACAACGCCGTGCGCGCGTCCTCGAGGGTGTACGGCTTCAACAGCACCCTGAACGACGACGTCGCGGTCAGCGCGTCCGAATAACCGGTGGCGAGCACGATCGGCACGTCGGGCCGCGTGAGCCGCATTTCCCGCGCGAGGTAGAGGCCGTCGCCCTGTCCGGGCATGACGATGTCGGAGAGCACCGCGTCGATGTCGTGCGTGCGCAGCGCCGCGAGCGCGCTCACCGCGTCTCCGGCGGTGATCACCGTTAACCCGCTCGCGCGCAAGCCCGGCACCATCACCGCGCTGACGAGCTCGTCGTCCTCGACGAACAGAACGGTGCAGGGCGCGCCTTCGACGCGCGGCGACGCCGCCGGCGGCTGGCCGGTGCGCACGGCTTCCTGCCGGCGGCTGCGCGGCAGGAAGAGGCACAGGGTGGTGCCCGCGCCCGGCGCGCTCTCGATCGTCGCGGTTCCGTCGGATTGCCGGGCGAATCCGTAGATCTGCGCGAGACCGAGGCCCGAGCCCCTGCCGACTTCCTTGGTCGAGTAGAAAGGCTCGAACACACGCGGCAGGTGCTCGGGCGGTATGCCCGCGCCGTTGTCGCTGATGCGGACCCTCACGTAGTCGCCGACCGGCAGTCCGTCAGCGCCGTCTGCGGCCACTGTTTCGTTCGCAGCCCTGATCTCGAGCCTGCCGCCGTTGGGCATTGCGTCGCGCGCATTGAGCGCGGCGTTGAGCACTGCGAGCTCGAGCTGGACCGGATCGACGAAGACCGGCCACAGCCCTTCCGGCATGTCGAACGCGAGCTCGATGTCGCGCCGGAGCGCCCCTTCGATCAGGTCGCGAAACTCGTTGATGTGCGAGCGCAGGTCGAGCACCGCCGGCGCCGACACCGTGCCGCGACCGAAAGTAGTCAGCTGGCGCGTGAGCTTGGTCGCGCGCTCGACCGCGCGCTTGCCCGATTGCATCGCGGTCTTCACCGCCTCGGGGTCGCGCACCCGCAATGCGACTTCGATCGCCGCGCTGATCGTCTGCAGCAGGTTGTTGAAGTCGTGCGCGATGCCGCCGGTCAGCTTGCCGAGCGCTTCGAGCTTCTGGTTCTGGAGGAGCGCGTCCTGCGCGCGCTTGCTCTCGTGCACCGCTTCGTCGACCCGCTGCGCCATCACTGCGCTCGCGGTGCTGATGCGCTCGGACGCGTGCTGCAGCTCGTGGGCGACCATTCGCGTTTCCACCAGGCCCTGGGCCGGCGCGCGTATGCGCTCGCCGCGGCCGACGGCGGCTGCGAGATTGACCAGGTGGCGTATGGGGCGCGAGATGGTGAGGCCGACGTAGGTCGCCGCGAGCATCGCGAGCACGAGCAGGACGCTCGTGAGCATCACGGTCACGTTCAGCGCCGCCATGATCTGCGTGTCGATCTCGGACTTCGGCATGCTGACGGCGAAGGTCCAGCCGGTGCCTTCGATCGGTGTAAACGCCGTGAAAGTCTCGACTCCATCGAGCCTGACGGTCTGGAATACGCCTTCCCGGCGCGCGCGCAGCTGAGCGAGGAAGTCCGGGGTCGCGGTCTTTCCGACGAACTGTTCAGGGGCGATCCGGCGCGCGACGATGATGCCCTTGCGGTCGACGATCGAGGCGTTCCAGGCTTTCGGCAGGCGCTGGTCCTGTAGCGCTTTCTGCAGGCTTGCGGCAAAGCTTCCCATGGCGAGATGCGCGACCACTTTGCCGTCACGCAAAACCGGAACCTGCAGCGCATAGCTCAGCTGTTGCGCGATGGGCGCGAGGTACAGGTCCGACAGCACGGTCTGATCGTCCCCCACTTTCGCGCGCAGCTCGCGGAAAACCGTGGAACGCGGCAGCGGCTGGCCCAGCGGCACGCGCGTATTCAACTGCTGCTGGCTGGAGAGATCGGTGAGAACGACGGTGCGGTCATACGAGGGCGTGGCCGCTTTCGCGAACTCGTAGAAGCTCGCGAGATCCCCGCGCTGCAGGGCCGGGGAGAGCGCGAGCGTCTGCAGCGTGGCCTCGCGCCGTGACAGCTCGCGCTCGACCACCGCGGCGACGGCGCCGGCGATCTCGGACAGGTTCTTGGTCGCGGCGTGGGTCTGCTGCTGGTAGAGGACGTAAAGGCCCCAGAGGGCGCCCAGCAGGCCGGGTAAGACGATCGCGAGCGCGAGCGCGAGCAGCCGCGATCTTATCGACACGCGACGCTCATACTGCTTCGGGGATGGAGTTCATGGATTGCGAAAGGGCGGGGAACATGTGTAGCTGCAGGCCGGCGCATTTTACCCGCGCTTTGAGCCTCGCTTCAGTGGCAGGGTTCCCACTTCGCCGTTTATGCCCGCCGAATAGAAGCCCGCGGGCCGCCTTGCGCGCTGTTCCCCCGCTCGTGCGACATTTGTGTACCCTACGGCACCGACATTGCTCGCTCCGCGCAGCACATTCGCCATCAACATACGAGGACACCCCATGGCTACGATCGACGTCGACGACAGCGGCAACCGGCCCGAACCGGGCATCGCACTCGCGCTGCTTGCGGTGCTCGCGATGATCCTGACGATGGCGGT
>JAQGNC010000005.1 GCA_028292065.1 Betaproteobacteria bacterium | reverse complement strand
CACGATCCCGTCGCACCGCGCGCTCGCCCTGCTCCGCGGGCGCAACGTCGGCGTGCTCTCGGTCAACCTTCAGCTCCCGGACGAAATGGAAGCGCTGGTGCCTCACCCGTGCGAGGCGAGCATCGCTGCGCATTTCGAGATCCAGAACCTCGGCCGTCCCGCGGACAAGTGGCTGGGCGAAGTCTGCCGCTGGACGTGGCGCGTGAAAGCGTCGCTGCACCTGTCGAGCGAGCTCATGACGCAGCTGAGGGAAGCCGCGGAAGGCGAGGCGATCAAGGTTTTCGGCCGCAACATGCGCGAGCTCCTGTTGGCCGCGCCCGCGGGTCCGAAAGCGGTGCTCGGCCTCGATCCCGGCATACGCACCGGCTGCAAGATCGCCGTGGTCGACGCGACCGGCAAGCTGCTCGACACCGCGACGATCTATCCGCACGAGCCGCGGCGCGACTGGCAGGGCTCGCTCGCGACGGTCGCAGCGCTGGTGGTCAAGCATGGCGTGGAGCTGATCGCGATCGGCAACGGCACCGCGAGCCGCGAGACCGACAGGCTCGCGGCCGAAGCGATGAACCTCGTCGCGACCAAGAAGCCCGAGCAGAGCGTCACCAAAGTCATGGTGTCCGAAGCGGGCGCGTCGGTGTACTCGGCGTCGGAATTCGCCGCGAAGGAATTCCCCGAGCTCGACGTGAGCCTCAGAGGCGCGGTCTCGATCGCGCGCCGGCTGCAGGACCCTCTCGCCGAGCTCGTGAAGATCGAGCCGAAGGCGATCGGCGTCGGTCAGTACCAGCACGACGTGAACCAGCGGGCGCTGGCCCGCGCGCTCGACGCCACGGTGGAAGACTGCGTCAACGCGGTCGGCGTCGACGTGAACACCGCGTCGGTCCCCCTGCTCTCGCGGATTTCGGGGCTGAACACGATACTGGCCAAGAACATCGTGGAGTACCGCGACGCCAACGGCGCGTTCTCCAATCGCGCCGAGCTCACGAAAATTCCGCGGCTGGGCGCGAAGACGTTCGAGCAGGCGGCGGGTTTTTTGCGCATCAACGGCGGCGACAACCCGCTCGACCGCTCGTCGGTCCATCCCGAGGCCTATCCCGTGGTCGAGCGCATCCTGGCGCGCCTGTCCAAACCGCTGGCCGAAGTCATGGGGCGAGGCGAAGTGCTCAAGACGGTCTCGGCGACCGAGTTCACCGATGAGAAGTTCGGCGTGCCGACGGTGCGCGACATCCTCGCCGAGCTCGAGAAACCCGGCCGCGACCCGCGCCCCGAATTCAAGACCGCGGTGTTCCGGGACGGGGTCGAGAAGCTGTCCGACCTCCAGCCGGGGATGATCCTCGAAGGGGTCGTCACCAATGTCGCGGCTTTCGGCGCTTTCGTCGACGTCGGTGTGCACCAGGACGGCCTCGTCCATGTGTCCGCGCTCGCCAATCGTTTCGTGAAGAACCCGCACGACGTGGTGAAACCGGGGCAGATCGTCAAAGTGAAAGTGCTCGAGGTCGACGTGAAAAGGCAGCGCATCGCGCTCAGCATGAAGCTCGACGAGGCGCCCGCTGCGCCGCGTGCGGGAGGCCAGCCGACGCCACGCGGCCGCGAAAGCGATCGCCCCGCAGGCCAGAACCGCGACCGCCGTCCGGCGGCGCCGGGTAAAGCGGTCAGCCGCGAGCCCGAGCTGCCCAGCGCGATGGCGCTCGCCTTCGCGAAGCTGAAAAAGTAGCCGCAGCGGCCTCCTGGGTCGGTAAAAATTGCGTAAACGCGCAGTTTTTGCTGACCCCGGGAAGCGTTGTGAAGCAGCTAACTCATTGAGACATCGTCGTTTGTAACGACGGGCATATTAATTGCGTCGTATATCGGCCGCGTAAATTGGGCTACATTGCTTTACGCGCGCGCGGGGCGAGCGACCCGCCCAGACTAACGATACCAAGTTGCACCGAGGTTCCGTCGCCGGGCCTCGCGCGCACCCACTCTACGGATGCTGCCGATCAAGAGCACCGAACCGTGCTGGCCGCAGTACATGCGGCGGGGGTCTACTGGCTGCAATGCCGGGGCCGCCGCCGCGCGTTGGCGCATTTGCGGTCACAGTAACTTCCCCCGCCGCCCGCTCCGCGCGAATCTTGTCATCGACGCCGCCGGAACTGCGCGCGCGTTTCGCCCATCGAACCCCGCTTCCCCTCCACTTCTTCCGAGCTGAGCTAAAGCCATGCAGACGATTCCCACCGGTGAAGTACTCGTGACGCCGACGCCTGTTCCCCGCCTCGATGCGGACCATCCGCCCGAGCTGCGCGAGCTGCTCCACGCGCTCCAGTCGGTGCGCGAAGGCGATTTCTCGGTCCAGCTCCCCGGCGACTGGACGGGCATGTACGGCAAGGTTGCGGACACGTTCAACGACATCGTCCGGTCGAATCGGCGCATGGCTGACGAGCTCGCGCGCGTGGGGCAGACCGTCGGCAAGCAGGGCAAGACCCGCCAGCGGCTGCGCGCGGACCGCCACAGCGGGGCGTGGGGCGAGATGGAAGGATCGGTCAATACCCTGATCGACGACCTGCTCTGGCCGACCGCCGAAGTGACGCGGACCATCGCCGCGGTCGCCAAAGGCGACCTCTCGCGGACCATGCGCCTCGACGTCGACGGCCGTCCGCTGCAGGGCGAGTTCCTGCGCTCGGCGACGATCGTCAACACCATGATCGAGCAGATGAGTGTCTTCACTTCCGAAGTGACTCGCGTCGCGCGCGAAGTCGGCACCGACGGCAAGCTCGGCGGCCAGGCGCTGGTGATAGGCGTGTCGGGTGCGTGGAAAGACCTGACCGACAACGTGAACTACATGGCGAACAACCTCACGGCGCAGGTGCGCAACATCGCCGAGGTGACGATCGCGGTCGCGAACGGCGACTTGTCGCGCAAGATCACGGTGGACGTTCGCGGCGAGATTCTCCAGTTGAAGGAAGCCATCAACACGATGGTCGACCAGCTGCGGTCGTTCGCGTCGGAAGTGACGCGCGTGGCGCGAGAAGTGGGAACCGAAGGCAAGCTCGGCGGCCAGGCGATCGTGCCGGGCGTCGCGGGAACGTGGAAAGACCTGACCGACTCGGTCAACGCGATGGCGACCAACCTCACGGTGCAGGTGCGAAACATCGCGGAGGTGACGACCGCCGTGGCGCGTGGCGACTTGTCGCGCAAGATCACGGTGGACGTGAAAGGCGAGATTCTCGAGCTGAAGAACACCATCAACACGATGGTCGACCAGCTCAACTCTTTCGCGGCCGAAGTGACGCGCGTGGCTCGTGAGGTCGGTACGGAAGGAAAACTAGGTGGCCAGGCGATCGTGCCAGGCGTCGCAGGCACCTGGAAGGATTTGACGGACAACGTCAACTCGATGGCGCGCAACCTCACAGGGCAGGTGCGTAACATCGCTGAAGTGTCGACTGCAATTGCGCGCGGCGACTTGTCGCGCAAGATCACGGTGGACGTGAAGGGAGAGATTCTGCAGCTGAAGGAGACCATCAATACGATGGTCGACCAGCTAAACGGCTTTGCTGCCGAGGTGACGCGCCTCGCCCGCGAGGTCGGTACCGAAGGAAAGCTTGGTGGTCAGGCGCTGGTCCCGGGCGTTGCCGGTACCTGGAAGGACTTGACCGACAACGTGAACGTGATGGCCAGCAACCTCACGAACCAGGTGCGCGGTATCGTGAAGGTCGTGACCGCAGTCGCCGACGGCGACTTGCGTCAGCGGCTCA
>JAQGNC010000667.1 GCA_028292065.1 Betaproteobacteria bacterium | reverse complement strand
CACGGCGGCGGTTACCTCCCTTCGTACGCGCCACGCTCGGACAACGCGTGCCGCGTCGGCCCGGAGATGTGCAACCCGTCGATCGGGCTGAAGAAGAAACCGACCGAATACCTGCGCGACATGTATTTCGACACCCTCGTCTTCACCTCCGAAGCGCTGCGCCACCTCGCCGCGGAAGTCGGCACGAGCCAGCTCGTCGTCGGCACCGATCATCCGATTCCGTGGAACCAGAACCCGGTCGATCACATCATGAATACGCCGGGTTTCACCGACGAGGAGCGCATCGCGATGCTCGGCGGGACGGCGGCGAGGCTGTTGAAGATCAGTTGAGTGATCGGCTGGCGCGGTGAACCCGTGATGAAGGGGCAGTGACGAAACCCACCCCCACCGACAAGGACGTGCTCCACGTCGACCTCGAGATCACCGCGCCCAAAGTGCTGACCAAGCCGTGGAAGACCACGCGCACGTCGGCGGCAATCGCGTTCCACCCCGATCGACTGCGCATAAAAGCAAAGGCCCCGCGAGGGGCCTTTTGCTTGAGCGTCACTTCCTTACTTCCTCACTTCATTACGACGCCTTTGAACACGAACTTCTGCGCCCGCTTGCCGTCCTGCACTTCGGTCACGTACAGATTGCCTTTGGAGTCGGTGTTCATATGGTGCAGGACGTAGAACTCGCCCGGCGCGACACCGGGCCGGCCGAACGAATCGAGCGGCTCGAGCGTCTTGCGATCGAGTATCCAGACGCGCGCGGGACTGCGGCTCGCCACATAGAGAAAGCGCTGCTCCGGGTCGGGTGAAAACGCGGTGCTCGCAACCGTCTGGCCGTTGCCGCAGTGAGGCGCTTCGCACCAGCGGTCGACGAACGCCTGGGTGACGAACTTGCCTTCGAGCGTGAAGACCTGGACTCGCTTGCCGCCGCGGTCCGACACGTACACCAGCCCGTCGTTCGAGACTCGCGCCGCGTGCACCGGGTTGTCGAACTGCTCGGGACCGGGGCCGGTGGCTTCCTTGGCCGGGATGCGCGAGTCCTCGGCGACTTTCGGTTTGGACGCCACCGTGTCGGACGGTACGTTGCCGAACGCGCCCCACATGCGCTTGAACGCGCCGGTGTCGGCGTCGAACACGATGATGCGCCGGTTGCCGTAGCCGTCGGCGACGATGAGCTCGTTGGTCGGGCTGTGGACGAAAGTGTCCGCGGCCATGTTGACGTTGCGCGTATCCGAGTTGCCCTGGCTCGCGCCTTTGCGCCCGATCTGCATCACGAACCTGCCGTCTTTGGTGAACTTGACGAGGTGATGGTCGGTCTTGCCGTTGCCGCCGATCCAGACGTAGCCTTTCGGGTCGACGTAGATCCCGTGCTCGGTTTCGGGCCAGTCGTAACCGGCTCCCGGCCCGCCCCAGCCCTGGACGAAATTGCCGGCGTCGTCGAACTCGAGCACCGGCGGGGCGACGCTGTTTTTCTGGTCCGTCCTGACGCTGCTCGGCCGCTGCAATATCCACGCGTGACCGCGATCGTCGATCGACACGCTCGACACCTGGCCGAAGACCCATTTCGCCGGCAGCCTGGGCCACGAAGGATCGACTTCGAAAACCGGCACTTCGCGCGCCTGCCGCTGCGCGCTGGGTGCACTCGCACACGCGGCGAGCAAAACGGTTCCGGCGAGTGCGAGCGAGGCGATCGATATACCGCGTGCGAGAGTGCTGGCTTTCGTCATGGGCGCTCCTCCGTTTGCACGACCGTAACACGGAAGCGCGAGCGGGCGTGGAAATTGCCGGAAGGCGCGCTATCCTCACTCCTGAAAAGCCGTTCATCATGGATTCTCTGCGCTACGTACTCGCAGCCGTCGCTGTCCTCGGGCTGGCCGCGTGCGGCGAGACCGCCCGGCTACCCGAAACCGCCGGCATCGGCCCCAGCCCGCAGCTTCCGCCTCCGAACAAGACCCTGATCCCGACGGTGCACATCGCGCCCGCGAAAGGCTGGCCTGCCGGCGCCGCGCCGACCCCGGCCGCGGGAACCAGCGTGAACGCATTCGCGAGCGGCCTCGATCATCCGCGCTGGCTGTACGTGCTGCCCAACGGCGACGTGCTGGTCGCCGAGACCAATGCGCCGCCCAAGCCCGAGGACGGCAAAGGCATCAAAGGCTGGATCATGAAGAAGGTGATGAAAAAAGCCGGCGCCGGCGTGCCGAGCGCGAATCGCATCACCCTGCTGCGAGACGCCGACGGCGACGGGGTTGCCGAAGTGAAAACGATGTTCCTCGAGAACCTGAATTCGCCTTTCGGCATGACGCTCGTCGGCAACGATCTGTACATCGCGAACACCGACGCGCTGGTGCGCGTTCCGTATACCGCGGGGGCGACGTCCATCGCGCAGGCGCCGACAAAAGTCGTCGACCTTCCCGGCGGCCCGCTCAATCACCACTGGACCAAGAACGTCATCGCCAGTCGCGACGGCTCGAAGCTCTACGTGACCGTCGGCTCGAACAGCAACGTCGCAGAAAACGGGATCGAGAAAGAAGAAGGGCGAGCCGCGATCTGGGAAGTCGATGCTAAAACCGGCAGCCATCGCCTTTTCGCAACCGGCTTGCGCAACCCCAACGGCATGGCGTGGGAACCGTCGACCGGCGCGCTATGGGCCGTGGCGAACGAGCGCGACGAGCTCGGCAGTGACCTCGTGCCGGACTACCTGACGTCGGTGAAAGACGGCGGTTTCTACGGCTGGCCGTACAGTTATTACGGCCAGCATGTCGACGATCGGGTGAAGCCGCAGCGCGAAGATCTCG
>JAQGNC010000664.1 GCA_028292065.1 Betaproteobacteria bacterium | reverse complement strand
CCTATGGCCACCCTCACCCACCCGCCGCATGCCGTCCACGCCGACGGCGCTTCCGACACCGCCCAGCGCGTGCGCGCGATCATCGCCGGCTCTTCGGGCAACCTCGTCGAGTGGTTCGACTTCTACGTCTATTCGTTCACCGCGCTGTATTTCGCGTCGCAGTTCTTCCCGAAAGGCGACCAGACGACGCAGCTCCTGAATGCCGCGGGGGTGTTCGCCGCGGGCTTTCTCATGCGTCCGATCGGGAGCTGGCTCTTCGGGTATCTCGCAGACAAGCGCGGGCGGCGCTTCTCGATGATGACCTCGGTCATCATGATGTGCGCGGGCTCGCTGATGGTGGCGGTGCTGCCGACTTACGCGAGCGCCGGCCTCGCCGCGCCCGCGCTGCTGCTGCTCGCGCGGCTCATTCAGGGGATATCGGTCGGCGGCGAATACGGCACGAGCGCGACCTACATGAGCGAAGTCGCGGTGAAAGGGCACCGCGGATTCTTCTCGTCTTTCCAGTACGTGACGCTCATCGGCGGCCAGCTCCTGGCGGTGCTGGTGATCGTGGTCCTGCAGCAGTTCCTGTCGGACGCCGAACTGCGCGCATGGGGATGGCGGGTCCCGTTCTTCATCGGCGCCGCGGCCGCGGTCGTCGCGTTCTACCTGCGGCGCGGCCTCGCGGAGACCGCTACACCCGCGTCGAGGCAGCACGCGGACGCAGGAACGATCCGCGGCGTGCTGCGTTACCCGCGCTCGTTCCTGATCGTGCTCGGCATCACCGCGGGCGGCTCGCTCGTCTTCTATACGTTCACCACCTACATGCAGAAATACCTGGTGAACACCGCCGGGATGGACGCGAAGACCGCGAGCGCGGTCATGACCGCCGTGCTCTTCTGCTTCATGTGCCTGCAGCCGGCTTTCGGGGCGCTGGCGGACCGCATCGGGCGCCGCACCTCGATGCTGTGCTTCGGCGTGTTCATGATGGTCGCGACGGTGCCGATCCTCTCCGCGCTCGCGAACGTCTCGAGCCCTGCCGCGGCTTTCGGCCTGCTCATGCTCGCGCTGTGCGGGGTGAGCTTCTACACCTCGATCAGCGGGCTTGTGAAAGCGGAGCTCTTCCCGATGCACGTGCGTGCGCTCGGGGTCGGCCTGTCGTACGCGATCGCGAACGCCGCTTTCGGCGGCAGCGCGGAGTATGTGGCGCTGTGGTTCAAGTCGATCGGCAACGAATCGATATTCTTCTGGTACGTCACTGCATTCTCCGCGGTCGCGCTCGCCGCCGCGATCGCGATGCCCGATACCCGCCGCGACAGCCACATGACCGACGAGGAGACGCGGCTGCTGCACAAATAGCCGCGGCTTCGGTGCCTCACCGCTTCAGCCGATAACCCGTCCTGAAGATCCACGCCACCACTGCGATGAAGAACCCGAGGAACGCGAGCGTCATCGCGAGGCTGACGCCGACGCTCACGTCGGCGATCCCGTAGAACGCCCAGCGGAACCCGCTGATGAGATAGACCACCGGATTGAACAGCGACACCGTTTGCCAGAACGGCGGGAGCATGTCGATCGAATAGAAGCTTCCGCCCAGGAACGTGAGCGGCGTGATCACCAGCAGCGGGATCAGCTGGAGCTGCTCGAAACCTTCGGCCCAGATGCCGATGATGAAGCCGAAGAGGCTGAAGGTGATTGAGGTCAGCACGAGAAACAGGATCATCCAGAACGGGTGCTCGACTCGCAGCGGCACGAAGAGCGCGGCGGTCGCGAGGATGATGAACCCGAGGATGATCGACTTGGTCGCCGCGGCGCCGACGTAGCTCACCGTGATCTCGAGATACGACACCGGCGCGGACAGGAGCTCGTAAATCGTTCCGGTGAATTTCGGGAAGTAGATCCCGAACGACGCGTTGGCGAGGCTTTGGGTCAGCACCGACAGCATGATGAGCCCGGGCACGATGAACGCGCCGTAGCTGATCCCTTCCACCTCGGTGATGCGCGAGCCGATCGCCGCGCCGAACACCACGAAATAGAGCGACGTCGAGAGCACCGGCGAAATGATGCTCTGCATGAGCGTGCGCCGGGCGCGCGCCATTTCGAAGCTGTAGATCGCGCCCATCGCCTGGAGGTTCATCGTGCGTCTCCGTCGGCGCTTGCGCTCTCTATGGCGGGTTTTTCGTGTACGAGCGTGACGAAGATGTCTTCGAGCGAGCTTTGCGTCGTCTGGAGATCCTTGAAACCGATGCCGGCTGCGGTCAGGTCCGCCAGCAGGTGGACGATGCCGGTGCGCTCGCGCTGCGCGTCGTAGGTGTAGATCAGGTCAGCGCCGTGGTTCGCGAGCTCGAGCGGGTAGGTTCCGAGTCCGGCGGGGATGGCGTCGAGGGGCGTCTGAAGGTGGAGCGTGAGCTGTTTTTTCCCGAGCTTGCGCATGAGCTCGGCTTTTTCTTCGACCAGGATGATCTCGCCTTTGCTGATCACGCCGATGCGCTCGGCCATCTCCTCGGCTTCGTCGATGTAGTGCGTCGTGAGGATGATCGTCGCGCCCTCGGCCTTGAGCCGGCGCACGAGCGCCCACATGTCGCGCCGCAGCTCGACGTCGACCCCCGCGGTCGGCTCGTCGAGAAACAGCACGCGCGGCTCGTGCGAGAGCGCCTTGGCGATGAGGACGCGGCGCTTCATGCCGCCGGAGAGCGTCATGATCCTGCTGTCTTTCCTGTCCCACAGCGAGAGATCCCTCAGCACTTTTTCGATGTAGTGGGGATTCGGGCTCTTGCCGAAGAGCCCGCGGCTGAACGACACCGTCGCCCACACCGTCTCGAAAGCGTCGGTCGTGAGCTCCTGGGGGACGAGGCCGACGATCGAGCGCGCGGCGCGATAGTCGCCGACGATGTCGTGACCATCGACGAGGACGCGGCCTTCGCTCGGGTTCACGATCCCGCAGATCGTGCTGATCAGCGTGGTCTTGCCCGCGCCGTTCGGGCCGAGCAGCGCGAAGATCTCGCCGCGCCGGATGTCGAGGTCGACGTTCTTTAGAGCACGGAAGCCCGAGGCGTAGTTCTTCGAGACGTCCTTGACGGAGATGATCGGGTCCATGCGGTGCGGTACGGGTAGCGGCGAACACGCTATGTTGCTACACATCGCAAAGAGGCGGCGGCGCGCTCGGCGTGCGCGGCAC
>JAQGNC010000651.1 GCA_028292065.1 Betaproteobacteria bacterium | reverse complement strand
TTTCCACGACGAGCGTCTGGCCCAGGTCGGTCATCGCTTTGGAGCTCACCAGTCGCACGGTGATGTCGGACACCCCTCCGGGCGCATACGGCACGATCACCCTGATCGGGCGCGACGGATATTGAGCGGTACTCTCGGCCGCCCACGACGGCGCGGCGGTCGCGCCGAGCATCAGGACCACGAAGGCATTGCGCATCTTTCGTTCGTTCCTCATCCTCGGCCTCACGTCACGCTCGGGCCGGAGATGCCCGGGTACTTCGCGAACAGCGCTTCGTCGACTTCGATGCCAAGCCCGGGCTTGTCGTTCGGCTCGATATAGCCGTCGGTGATCACCGGCGCGTTCAGCACGACCTCGTCCCTGAACGGATTCACCGGAGACAAGTCGGCCTCGTAGATGAGCCCGTTCGGCGTCGCGCACAGCAGATGCACGCACGCCGCGCCGACGACGCCGCTCGTCGAGTTGTGCGGCGCGAACGCGCGGCGAAACGCTGCCGCCATGTCCGCGAGCTTCTTGCATTCGGTGATGCCGCCGCACTTGCTCGGGTCGCTCTGCAGGATGTCGACCGCGCCGCTTTCGAGGAGCTGCCGGCCCTGATAGCGCAGGTAGTGGTTCTCGCCCGCGGCGATCGGCACTCGCGTGCGGCTGTTGAAGTGCGCGTAATCCGCGATGGCATCCGGGGGGAACGGTTCCTCGAGCCAGTAGACGCCGGCTTCCTCGAGCGCCGGCAGCGCCCGCTCGAGCTCGAGGTAGGTATAGCGCGTGTTCACGTCGACCATGATGTCCACGCTGCTGTCGATCGCCTTGCGCACCGCCTGCACCCGCGCGATATCGTTCGCCACGGTGTCGCCGAGGCGCAGCTTGATCGCGGTATAGCCCTGGTTCACGTATTTCTGGGCCTCTTCGACGAGCTCGCCCGGCGGCTTGTAGCCGAACGAAGCCCCGCCGCAATACGCGCGAATCTTTTTCCGGCTGCCGCCGAGCAGGCTGTACACCGGCACGTTGAGCGCCTTGCCGCGCGCATCCCACAGCGCCATGTCGACGCCGCTCTGGGCGGTATACAGCGCGTTGCCGGGCGTATGCGTCTGCCCCTGCTTCGAATAGATGACCTGCCAGATATCCTCGACGGCCATCGCGTCCGCGCCGACGACGAGCGGAGCGAGATTGACGTTGATCAGCTCGGCCACGACCACCGGATTCAGCGAGTCGTGCGCGTGGCCGTAGCCCACGATGCCGTCTTCGGTGCGTACCCGAACGATGACTGCATCCTTTTTCGCGGGTTGCCCCATCCCGCGCCTGGGCATTCCCTTGAGCGGCGCGGACAGCGCGAACGCTTTGACTTCGACGACTTTCATGCTTCGCACTCCGGCGTGATTGGTGCCGTAGAGTGCCAAAAAGAACGCAGACTCAATAATGATATTATTTCATTGACCCATATCCAGATGGATATACATGACGCTGCAGCAGCTTCGTTGCCTGTGTGAAGTCGCGAACCAGGGCTTGAACATCTCACGTGCGGCTCGCGTGCTGCACACGTCCCAGCCCGCGATCACCAAGATGATCCGCGCGCTCGAGTCGGAGCTCGGCGTGCAACTGCTCATCCGCACCGGGCCGAAGCTGACATCGCTGAGCGACGAAGGCGCGGAAGTCATCAAGTGGGCGCGCCGCGTCCTCGACGACGTCAGCAACCTGCGTCTCGCCGCGAGCGAATCGAAAAGCGCCTCGACGGGAACCGTCCGCGTCGGAACGACGCACCTGCAAGCGCGCTATGCGCTGGTGAGCGCAGTCCAGCGCTTCGCGGCCATGTATCCCGACGTGCAGGTCGTGCTGTGCCAGGGCACGAACGCCGAGATCGCCGGCTGGGTCTCCGAAGGCGACGTCGATATCGGCATCAGCACGCTCCCCGCCATCGTGCCGCCCAACGTGGTGAAGTTCGCGGCATTCCCCATACACCGCTGCATCATCACACCGGCCGGCCACCCGCTGCTCAAGCTGAAGAAGCCTTCGCTCGTCGACCTGGCCAAGCACCGCTTGATCGCCTACGACAACCAACTCGCCACCGGCGCCGCCGTGCGCAAAGCCTTTGCCGCGGCCGGCATCACGCCGAAGATCACGCTGCGCACCGCGGATGCGGACCTGGTGAAGACGTATGTCAGGGCGGGGCTGGGGATCGCAGTCATTCAGCAGATCGCCATCGAGGGTGGGCACGATGTCGGCCTGTGCTCAGTGGATGCGAGCCACCTCTTCCCTGCATCGCAATCGTGGATCACCGTTCGGCGCGATGTTTACCTGCGGCGATACATGACCGACTTCATACAGATCGTGGCGCCGCAGTGGACCGGGGCGGAGGTGGAGAGGGTCAGGGCGGCGGGTGCGCGGCGAACGGGCACGGCTGCGGAGCAGCGGAAGGCAAGTTAGTGGAAGCGTCGAAGGGCGTTTTGTTTACAACTTCAGCAGCGACTCCAGGTTCTTACAGAGGATCAGATCCTTCTCGTCCTGTGTAATCGACTTCATGTTCTGCACCCAGCCGCTGGGGCTGGGATCGAAGTCGACGAAAGGCCAGTCGCTGCCGAGGACCACGCGGTCGGAGCCGACGCTGTCGACCAGGAAGCGCAGGGCTCTCTCGTCGCCGGTGACGGTGTCGTAGTACATCCGGCGCTGGTATGCGCTCGGCGGGTGCGGCGTGCGCTGGTCCACCGGCAGTCCTTCCCAACCGCGGTCGAGCCGCCCCATGGCGTAGCAGGTGGGGCCGCCACCGTGGGCAATGCAGACCTTCAAATCCGGACACGCTTCGAGCACACCGCCGCAGATGAGCACCGCTGCGACGATCGCATCGTCGAGTATGACGCCGAGGCTGTTGAACAGCCGGTATCGCGGAACGCGGTCCATCAGGAAATTGTTCTGCGGCTGCGGATGGAAGAAGAGCACCGCGCCCATCTGCTCGGCGGCCTTGAAGAACGGCAGGTATTTCGGCTCGTCCCATTGCTCGCCGTTCACCTGGGTGTCGAGCTCGGCGCCCTTCAGTCCGAGATGCGTCACCGCATATTCGAGCTCGTCGATGGCGGCTTTGACGTCCTGCATCGGGAGCGTGGCGAGTCCCGCGAAGCGCGTTGGCCATTCGCGCGCCATACCCGCGATCTCGGTATTCACGTCGCGTGCAAGCGCCCGCCCTTGCGCGAGATCGAGGTGATAACCCATGAAAGGCGTGTGGGGCGACAGCACCTGCACGTCGGTGCCCTGCGCATCCATGTCCTTCAGGCGTTCTTCGGGCGTGTAGCGCATCTTGGGCGTCGGCAGCGTCGTGCGCTTGCCGCAGCCCATGATGTTGCCGAGCCCTGCGCCCGGCTCGTGACGAAAGCCGTACCAGTCCTTCCCCGCGTCGACCGCGTTCCATAGCGAACGCGGGATGACGTGGGCGTGCATATCGATGGTTCTCATCTGCTTGGTTTCCTCCCTGGAGGGCGTAATGGTACCCGAGATCGCACCGACTTCAGGGTGCAACCGGCCCGCCCGCAATGGTAAATTCCGATACCCCCGGAACAATCAAACGAGGAAAGGTTCACGTGCAGAGTCCCGAGAAGAAGCTCATCGATGTGGTTCCCGACAACACCGAGCCGCATTACGAGGCCTACGGCTGGAATCACTGGCCGCAGCACGGCTACATGTCGTACCAGTTCCGGCGCGCGCTGGGCGAGACGCAGGAGGGCGGCGGCGCGGTCAGCGAATGCTTCCAGGCGGCGAGCCGCATGGTGCCTGGCGACAAGGAGAGCTGGCATGTCGAATGGATGCGCGTCGCCGATCGCAACCACAAGCGCGGCGACGAGGCGGAGGCCGCGGGGCACATCAGGACGGCGATGAACTGCTGGCTGCGCGCGTGCAACTACTATCGGCACGCCGACTTCTGGCTGCTGCCCTACGATCCGCGCCGCCTGCCGACGTTCGAGCAGTGCGAGCTGATGTCGCGCAAGTACCTGCGCTACCTCACGCCGCCGGCGGAGGTCGTCGAGATTCCGTATGAGAACGGGCACACCCTGCCGGCCTACTTCATCCGCGCGCCGTTCGCGATCGACAAGCAGCCCGTGCTCATCTCGCACGGTGGCCTCGATTCGTTCAAGGACGAGATGTGGTACATCGTGAGCCACGGCGCGCTCCAGCGCGGTATCTCGGTTCTGATCTTCGACGGTCCCGGGCAGGGGCGGCCGCTGCGCCGTGACAAGCTCCCGACGCGCCCCGACTGGGACGTGCCGGTGCGCGCGTGCGTCGATTATCTGCACACCCGCAAGGACGTCGATCTGTCGCGGATCGCGCTGAGCGGGTCGAGCCTCGGCGGCTATTACGCGGCGCGCGCAGGCTCGTACGAACACCGGCTCGCGGCGTGCATCTCACACGGCGCGAGCATCGACACCTACGAGCGCTGGAAGGACCGCGGCGAGGATGATGGCCAGGCGGACCAGATCAAGTGGGTGTTCGGCGCGGACACGATGAAGGCCGCCCTGGAGAAGACGAAGCAGTTCCAGCTTCGCGGCCATCTCGAGAACATGAAATGCCCGTATCTCATCGTGCACGGCGGCCACGACGTGCTCGGCAAATACCAGGTGAACCTCGTGTACGAGCTTGCGAAGAAAAGCGGCATCGATGTGACGCTGCGCTTCGTGGAAGCCGAGGAAACGGGCGCCGATCACTGCCAGCACGACAATCCGACGCTCGGTCAGGAGATCATGCTCGACTGGCTGTGCGACCGCTTCGGTATCGACGAGCGCGCGCTGGCGAGCAAGGCGATCGCTCCGCTGGTGTAATCAGCGGAGTCACAATTCGCAGAAGAGAACGAACGGCCCGTTCGTGCCGAGCCTGTCGAAGCATGAACGAACGAACGGCCCGTTCGTGCTGAGCCTGTCGAAGCATGAACGCCGCCGTTCCCCTTCGACTGCGGCGCAGTGCGCCCTTCAACAGGCTCTGCTCAGGGCGAACCGGTTTCCGAATCACTACGCCAGTGGGGCGCGGGCCGCTCGCGCTTCGCTACATGATCGCCTAATCAGCCGTGGCGCCGGACATCTGCACCAGCTTCGACCAGCGCGCCACATCGCGGCGGAGCGACGCGTCGAAGGCCGCAGGACTGCTTCCGACCGGCTCGGCGCCCTGTGATTTCAGACGCTCCCGCACGTCGGCGCTCGTGACGCCTTTTGCGATAGCGCTGTTGAGCGTCGCCACGACCGCCTGGGGTGTGCCGGCGGGCACGAGCACTCCCGACCAGCCGCTCGCTTCGAAGCCGGGCAGGCCGGCTTCGATCATCGTCGGCTGTTCGCGCAGGAGCTCGCTGCGTGCGGCGCCCGTCGTCGCCAGCGCGCGCAGCTTGCCCGTGCGGATATGCGGAAGTGTCGCGAGAACGCTTTCGAACGCGAAATCCACCTGCCCCGCGATCAGATCGATCAATACCGGTGCGCTGCCTTTATACGGCACGTGCAGCACCTTGATGCCTGCAACCGTATTGAAGAGCTCGCCTGCGAGGTGCCCGACGCTGCCGCTCCCCGATGAGCCCATGTTGAGCTTGCCCGGCTGCGCGCGCGCGAGCGATACGAGGTCCTGCACACGCTTAGCCGGCACCGTCGGGTTCACCACGAGCACGTTCGCGACCACCGCGACTTGCGAAACCGGTATGAAGTCGCGCAGGAGGTCGTAACCCGGCTTCTTGTAGAGCGACACATTGATCGCGTGCGCGGTGGAGCCCATCAGCAGCGTGTAGCCGTCCGCAGGGGATTTCGAAGCGAGCTCCGCGCCGATGTTACCGCCCGCGCCGGGGCGATTGTCCACAATGACCGTCTGACCGACGCTCTCCTGGAGCTTCTGTGCGGTCACGCGCGCGATCGCGTCGGTCGCACCGCCGGGCGGGAACGGCGCGATCAGACGAATGCCTTTTGCCGGATAGGTCTGCGCGACGGCTGCAGACGCCAGGCTCAAGGCTGCGACGAGAAAGGCGCGCGACAGTTGCACTTCGAATCTCCTTGTCATGTTTGCACCGGGCCCACGATGTATGTACCGGTGTCGCGTATTGTTACACGAGAGACGGCGCTTCCATGGCGCCGGCACGGGATGCGAAGCGCGGTGCAAGTACGCAGCGCGGGACATCACGGTGAACTGTCGCGCGGAGATTCGAATGATCTCGCGGTGTCGTCAGCGACGCTAATAGCTCATGCCGCAATCACGCCGCATCGATCAGCGCCGTCTCCTCGCCTGACATGACAAGCCTCAATCGAACGCCACGCCCCTGAGCTTCGTCACGCACTCGTCCACGAACGCCCGCACTCGCGTCGACATGAGTCTCGTCTGCGGATAGATCACGTGCACCGGTAGCGGCTCGGTTTCGAAGTCCTCGAGAACATATTCGAGATCTCCGGACGTGCGACCGGGCGCTGCCTGATAGGACAGGAACATGCCGAGCCCGGCGCCGCGCGTGCACGCGGTCAGTGCGCTGTCGATTTCATTGCAGGTGACGACGGCGTTCACCGGGATCGCCACATCGCGGCGGCCGATGCGGAAGAGCCATTCGCTGCGCGGCGCGAGGCCGGTGTGTCGCACGCACGCGTGCTGCGTCACGTCCGCGGGCTTTCGCGGAACGCCGTGGCGCTGCAGATACCGCGGGCTCGCGCAGACGACGCGGCGCACGGCGCCGACGCGAATCGCCACCAGCGAGGAGTCTTTCAGGTGTCCGATGCGAATGGCGACGTCGATGCCTTCGTCGACGAGGCTGACGACGCGATCGACGAAGAGGAATTCCGCGGTCACTTCGGGATGGCGCTCGATGAAGTCGGCGGCGATCGGGGCGATGTAGCGGCGGCCGAACATGACCGACGAGGTCAGCGCGAGTCTGCCGCGCGGCTGCGCCTGGTGCGAAGTGAGGCGGAGCTCGAAATCCTGCACCGCCGACAGGATCATGCGGCAGTGATCGAGGTATTGCGCGCCTTCGTCGGTGAGATGAAGGCGGCGCGTGGTGCGGTTGAGCAGGCGGACCCCGAGCTCGCGCTCGAGCGCCGCGAGCGTGCGCACGACCGACGGCACCGAAGTGTCGAGGCCCTCCGCGGCTGCGGTGAGGCTGCCTTTTTCGACGATGCGAACAAAGGTCGCCATGGCGTTGAGCTTGTCCATGGCGGGGATATTACTGCATCGCATGCAGCAGTCTATTGTGAGGGGCGGCGTTTGATGCGGCCTGCAAAGCTGCGACAGTATCGATCTTTCGAAGCTCGCGACCATGCCCTCCCCAGCAGACCTGCCTCCCGACGAAGTGATGTTCTCCTCAGCCGCACGCGCCGAGCAGTCGCGCCGCGGCTCGCGCGAGCGCAATGCGAGGCGCGCCGAGGCCGGCGGTTTTGCGCGCGAGCTCGAGCCCGAGGTGATCGCGTTTATCAATGAGCGCGATTCGGCGTATCTCGCAACCGCGAGCGCCGACGGCCAGCCTTACGTCCAGCACCGCGGCGGCCCTCCAGGGTTCCTGAGAGTGCTCGACGAGCGCACCGTCGCCTTCGTGGAGCTCGCGGGGAACAGCCAGTACATCAGCATCGGCAATCTCGCGGAGAACGCGCTCGCCTTCCTGTTCCTCATGGATTACGCGGCGGGGCGGCGCCTGAAGCTCTGGGGATGCGCCCGCGTCGTGGCCGACGACGCCGATCTTCTTACCCGCCTTGCGACGCCCGGCTACCGCGCGCGCATCGAGCAGGCGATCGTCTTCACGGTGCGCGCGTGGGACTGGAACTGCTCGCAGCACATTCCCAGGCTGATA
>JAQGNC010000645.1 GCA_028292065.1 Betaproteobacteria bacterium | reverse complement strand
GGCGAGCGCGTCGACATCGTGCTGTGGAATTCCGATCCGGCGCAGTTCGTCATCAACGCGCTCGCGCCGGCTGAAGTGAGCCGCATCACGGTGGACGAAGAAAAGCACAGCATGGACATCGTCGTCGAGGAGGAAAACCTCGCGCAGGCGATCGGGCGCAACGGCCAGAACGTGAGGCTCGCAGCCGAGCTGACCGGCTGGGAGCTCAATATCATGACGCTCGAAGAGTCCGAGAAGAAGACCGAGGAAGAATCGGGCCGCGTGCGCCAGGTGTTCATCGACAAGCTCGACGTCGACGAGGAAGTCGCCGACATCCTCGTGCAGGAAGGCTTCTCGACGCTCGAAGAGGTCGCTTACGTGCCGCTCACTGAAATGCTCGAGATCGAGTCTTTCGACGAGGCGACGGTCAACGAGCTGCGCAGCCGCGCGCGCAACGCGCTGCTCACGCAGGCGATCGCTTCGGAAGAGAAAGTCGAGCACGACATCGAAGACCTGCTGAAAGTCGAAGGCATGGACAATGATACGGCGCGGCTGCTCGCTTCCAAAGGCGTGAGCACCCAGGAGGATCTGGCCGATTACGGTACCGAGGACCTCGTGGAGCTCACGGGATTGCCCGAGGAACGCGCGAAAGCGCTCATCATGTCGGCGCGCGCACCGTGGTTCGCCGAAAACAATGCGTAAGAATCCACAACGCGCCCGCAGCTTCGCTGCGAACGCACAAATCGCTTAAGCGCCTTGCGGCGCTACGTGAAAACGAACTTACGACAGAGCAAATTTAAGAGCTAGATGGCGCAAATCAACGTAACGCAATTCGCAACAGAGCTCGGGCTGCCGCCCGCGCTGCTCATTGAGCAGCTGCAGGCGGCCGGTGTCACGCGTGCATTGACCGCGGACACGGAGCTCACGGAAAAAGACAAGACGCAGCTCCTCGATTACTTGCGCCAGTCTCACGGCGCCAAGGAAGCGAAGCAGAAGATCACGCTGGTTCGGCGGCAGACGACCGAGATCAAGAAGTCCGACGCGACGGGCAAGTCGCGCACGATCCAGGTCGAAGTGCGCAAGAAGCGCGTGCTCGTCAAGCGCGAGGCGGTGGAGCCGGAGCCGGTCGAGGCGCCGAAAGTGAAAGTGGTGCTCGACGCCGACCAGATCGCCAAGCGCGAAGCCGAAGCAAAGCAGCACGCCGAGCTCGCGTCGCGTCAGCTGGACGACATCGAGCGCAAAGCCGAAGCGGAGCGCCGCAAGAAGGAAGCGGTCGCCGAAGCCCAGGCCGCCGCGGAAGAAGCCAAAGTCGCCGAGACCAAAGTCGAGACGCCGCCTCCGGTTGCCGATCCCGTTACTGCCGCCGCTGCCGCGGCTGAAGCGCGCGCGCCTGCGGCTGCTCCGGCCGCCCCTGGAGCGCCCGGCGCACCCGGTGCGCCGGTCGTCGAAGGCACGCTGCACAGGCCGACTGCGAAGCCGACCGACAAGGACAAGAAACTTGCCGCCAAGAAGCCTGCGAAACAGGTTGTGTGGCGCGACGAAGCGGCCAAGCGCCGCACGATCAAGACCCGCGGAGATTCGGGCGGTCAATCCGGCTGGCGCGCGCGCAAAGGCGGTGGCCGGCACTCGAGCCACGACGGCGACGACCAGGCGCACGGCTTTGCCGCGCCGTCCGAGCCGATCAGCCGCGAGATCATCGTTCCGGAAACGATTACCGTCGCCGACCTCGCTCACAAGATGAGCGTGAAAGCCGCCGAAGTCATCAAGGCGATGATGAAGCTCGGCAGCATGGTCACGATCAACCAGGTCGTCGACCAGGAGACCGCGATGATCGTGGTCGAAGAGATGGGCCACACCGCGGTTCGCGCGAAGCCCGACGACCCGGATGCGTATCTCGCCGAGGAGCACGCGACGACGCACGAGGAGCTCAAGCTCGAGCCGCGCGCGCCGGTCGTGACCGTCATGGGCCACGTCGACCACGGCAAGACTTCGCTGCTCGATTACATCCGCACCACCAAAGTGGCGAGCGGTGAAGCGGGCGGGATCACCCAGCACATCGGCGCGTATCACGTGCAGACGCCGCGCGGGATGATCACGTTCCTCGATACGCCGGGCCACGAGGCGTTCACCGCCATGCGTGCCCGCGGCGCGAAAGTGACCGACATGGTCATTCTCGTGGTGGCCGCCGACGACGGCGTCATGCCGCAGACCGAGGAAGCGATCGCTCACGCGAAAGCGGGCAAGGTCCCGATCGTCGTCGCGCTCAACAAGATCGACAAGCCCGAAGCCGCGCCCGAGCGCGTGATGCAGGAGCTCGCGTCCCGCGACGTCGTCCCGGAAGAGTGGGGCGGCGACACGATGTTCGTGCAGGTCTCGGCGAAGACGGGGCAGGGCATCGATAACCTGCTCGAGCGCCTGATCCTGCAGGCGGAAGTGATGGAGCTGCGCGCGCCTCGTGAAGCGTTCGCGAAAGGTGTCGTCATCGAGTCGCGCCTGGACAAAGGGCGTGGACCGGTCGCGACGGTACTGGTGCAGTCCGGCACGCTCAAGCGCGGCGACATCCTGCTCGCGGGTGCGGTGTTCGGACGCGTCAGAGCGCTGCTCGACGAGAACGGCCGCCCGATCGAAAGCGGCGGTCCGTCGCTGCCGGTCGAAGTGCTCGGCCTGTCCGACGTGCCGGCCGCGGGGTCGGAAGTGATCGCGCTCGGCGACGAGCGCAAGGCGCGCGAGATCGCGCTTTTCCGCCAGGGCAAGTACCGCGACGTCAAACTCGCCAAGCAGCAGACTGCCAAGCTCGAGAACATGTTCGACGGCATCGGCGAAGGCAGCAAGCGCATCCTGACGGTCATCGTGAAGGCGGACGTGCAGGGCTCGTATGAAGGCCTTGCGCATGCGCTCGCCAAGCTTGCGACCGACGAAGTCAAAGTGAACATCGTGCACGCAGCGGTCGGCGGCATCACCGAGTCCGACATCAACCTCGCACTCGCGTCCAAAGCGGTCGTCATCGGCTTCAATACCCGGGCCGACGCGGCGGCGAGAAAGCTGGCCGAGTCCGCCGGCGTCGACATCCGCTACTACAACATCATTTACGAAGCGGTCGACGAGATCAAAGCCGCGCTCTCGGGCATGCTCGCGCCCGAGCGCAAGGAAAACATCCTCGGCACGGTCGAGATCAGGCAGGTGTTCAAGATTTCGAAGATCGGCACGGTCGCAGGCTGTTACGTCACCGACGGCCTCATCCGCCGCAGCGGGAAAATCCGGCTGCTGCGCGAGAACGTCGTGGTGCACGACGGCGAGCTCGACTCGCTCAAGCGCTTCAAGGACGACGTGCGCGAAGTCAAAGCCGGCTTCGAGTGCGGCCTCTCGCTGAAGGGCTACAACGATCTCAAAGTCGGCGACCAGCTCGAGGTCTACGAGGTCGTCGAGATCGCGCGGACGCTGCAATAAGGGCAGGGATGAGGGCGGCGGGATGAGGGATGAAGAATCGGCGTCGCCGATTCGGTTTAGCCCTCCGCCCTCATCCCTTCGCCCTCATCCCTTGATCGCTTCGCCCTCATCCCTCCATGCCTAAAGATTATCCCCGCACCCGTCGCATCGCCGAGCAGATCCAGCGCGAGATCGCCGAGCTGATACGCACCGAGCTCAAGGATCCGCGTATCCCGGCTTTCATCACGATCACCGACGTCGAAGTGACTAAGGACCAGGAGCACGCGAAGATCTTCTTCACGACTCTGGTCGAGACATCCGACGTCGACGAGACGACCAAGGCGCTGAAGCGTGCCTCCGGGTTCCTGCGTACCCAGCTCGCGCACCGCATGAAGCTGCGCACCGTTCCGCAGCTCGATTTCAAATACGACACTTCGGTCGAGCGCGGCGTGAAGCTTTCGCGGCTGATCGACGAAGCGGTCGCGAGCGATCCGAAGCCGCCTTCCGACGAGTGAGCCCCGGACACGAAGGCGTAAGCCGCCCGCACGGCGGAGCCGGCAGGAAGCAGCGCACGCGGCTCGACGGCGTGCTGCTGCTCGACAAGCCTTCCGGTATCAGCTCCCAGGGCGCGGTCAGCCGAGCCAAAGGCCTCTTCGGCGCCGCCAAGGCGGGACACACCGGAACGCTCGACCCGATGGCGACGGGCCTCCTCCCGCTCGCTTTCGGCGAAGCGACCAAGTTCGCGCACGCCCTGCTCGACGCCGATAAAGGCTACCGCGCGCTCGTCAGGCTCGGCGTGACGACCACGACCGGCGATCTCGAAGGCGAGGTGACCGCAGTGGCGCCGGTCGACGTCGACCGCAAAACGCTCGAGGACGCGCTGGTGCCGTTCCGGGGCGAGATCGTGCAGACCCCGCCGATGTACAGCGCCCTGAAGCACGCGGGCAAGCCGCTCTATGAATACGCCCGCGCCGGAACCGACATCCCGCGCACGCCCCGCAAGGTCACGATACGCGAGCTCACCCTCGAGACCTTCGACGGCACCGACGCCTGCATCCACGTCGCGTGCAGCAAAGGGACGTATATCCGGGTCCTGGCGGAAGATATCGGGAAAGCGCTCGGCTGCGGCGCGACCCTGGCGGCGCTGCGCAGGACGCAGGTCGGGCGCTTCACGCTCGACGGGGCGGTCGGGCTGGCCGCGCTCGCCGACATGACCGAAGACGAGCGGCGCGCCCGGGTGCTCCCCGCGGACGCGTTGCTCGAAGGACTGCCTGTGCTCGCGCTGGACGCCGAGCAGGCGCGCCGCATGGCGCATGGGCAGGTGGTGGTGCATCGGGGCGCCGCAGGCGGCCTGGTGCGCGTATACGGTCCGGGATCGGCTTTTATCGGCTTGGCCGAAGCCTCGGATGACGGCGCTCTCACGGCCCGCAGGCTCGTCTCCAGCGAGCCGGTGAAAGCTTGACGCGGGTTTGCCCGGGACGTTGCGACGGAGCCGGGAAAAGCTTGAGAGCGCGCGGAGTTACAGAGTAAAATAGCCGGATTTTCAGTCGGAGAAGTACAAAATGGCCGTAAATGTTACGCAGAAAGCCCAACTGGTTAAGGATTACCAGCGGGCGCAGGGCGACACTGGATCTCCCGAGGTCCAGATCGCGCTCTTGACTGCGCGTATCACCGATCTGACGGAGCACTTCAAAACTCACGTCAAGGACCATCACTCGCGCCGGGGCCTGCTTCGTATGGTGAGCCGCCGCCGCAAGTTGCTGGATTACCTGAAGCGGACGAACGCGGACCAGTACAGAGCACTGATCGAACGGCTCGGACTGCGCAAGTAGCGCATCCCGATGGTGACTGCCGGCAGGGCCGCATCGCGCTTCCCGTTTTGCGCGGTCCTGGCCGGCATCCGCCGTTCCTCCCCTATAACCGCAAGACCGCCCGACGCGGTCTTTTTTGTTTGTGGACAAGGACAAGATGACACGAATCACTAAAACATTGAACTGGGGCGGGCGTCAGATCACGCTCGAGACCGGCGAGATCGCACGCCAGGCATCCGGTGCGGTACTGGTCAACTACGACGACACCGTGGTGCTGGTCACCGTGGTCGGCAATCGCAACGTGAAACCGGGGCAGGACTGGTTCCCGCTGACCGTCGATTACCAGGAGCGCACCTACGCCGCGGGCAAGATCCCCGGCGGCTTCTTCAAGCGCGAAGGCCGGCCCTCCGAGAAGGAGATACTCACCTGCAGGCTGATCGACCGTCCCATCCGTCCGCTCTTCCCGGAAGGCTTCTACAACGAAGTGCAGATCGTCGCGACGGTGATGTCGTCGAACAGCGAAGTCGATTCGGACATCCCGGCGATGATCGGCGCCTCGGCTGCGCTCGCCATCTCCGGTATTCCTTTCGACGGCCCGATCGGCGCCGCGCGTGTGGGCTACCTCAACGGCCAGTACGTGCTGAACCCGACCGCGACCGACCTCGACACGAGCCAGCTCGACCTCGTCGTCGCCGGCACCCAGGCCGCGGTGCTGATGGTCGAATCGGAAGCGCACGAGCTTCCCGAAGACGTGATGCTCGGCGCGGTCGTATTCGGCCACGAGCAGATGCAGGCGATCATCGACGTCATCAACGAGCTCGCCGACGAAGCCGGCAAGCCCGCGTGGGACTGGACCGCACCGGCGAAGGATCACGCGCTGATCGAGCGCATGGCGCAGATGGCCGAAAGCGACGTTCGCGCCGCCTACGGCATCCGCGGCAAGCAGGAACGCACCCACCGCATCGACGAGATCCGCGACCGCGTCCTCGCCGAAGTCGGCGGCGACGCCCCGACGGCCGACCAGAAGATCACCCTCGGCGCCGAATTCAGCAACCTCGAAGCGAAGATCGTCCGCAACCAGATCCTCGACGGCGAGCCCCGCATCGACGGCCGCGACACGCGCACCGTGCGCCCGATCAGCATCCGCACCGGCGTGCTCCCGCGCGTCCACGGCTCGGCGCTGTTCACCCGCGGCGAGACCCAGGCGATCGTCACCGCGACGCTCGGCACCTCGCGCGACGAGCAGATCATCGACGCGCTGCAGGGCGAATACCGCGAGCGCTTCATGATGCATTACAACTTCCCCCCGTACTCGACCGGCGAAACCGGCCGCGTCGGCAGCCCGAAGCGCCGCGAGATCGGCCACGGCAGGCTCGCCAAGCGCGCGCTGCTGGCGGCGCTGCCGTCGCCTGAAGAGTTCGCGTATTCGCTGCGCGTGGTCTCGGAGATCACCGAATCGAACGGCTCCTCCTCGATGGCGTCGGTGTGCGGCGGCTGTCTCGCGCTGATGGACGCCGGCGTCCCGATGAAAGCCCACGTCGCGGGTATCGCGATGGGCCTCATCAAGGAAGGCAATCGCTTCGCGGTGCTGACCGACATCCTCGGCGACGAAGATCACCTCGGCGACATGGACTTCAAAGTGGCCGGCACCGACAAGGGTGTCACTGCGCTGCAGATGGACATCAAGATCCAGGGCATCACCAAAGAGATCATGCACGCCGCGCTGGTACAGGCGAAAGAAGGGCGCCTGCACATCCTCGAGAAGATGAAAGCAGCGGTCGATCATCCGCGCACCGAGCTTTCGGCTTTCGCCCCGCGCATGATCACGATCAAGATCAACCCGCAAAAGATCCGCGATGTCATCGGCAAAGGCGGCGCGGTCATCCGTGCGATCACTGAAGAGACCGGGACGACGATCGACATCCAGGACGACGGCACTGTCGTGATCGCGTGCGTCTCGTCCGAAGGCGGCGAAGCGGCCAAGCGCCGCATCGAGGAGCTGACGGCGGACGTCGAAGTCGGCCGCATCTACGAAGGCACCGTGCTGAAGCTGCTGGACTTCGGTGCGATCGTCAGCGTGCTTCCCGGCCGCGACGGGCTGCTCCACATCTCGCAGATCGCCAACGAGCGCGTGAACGCGGTGTCGGATCACCTGAAGGAAGGCCAGCAGGTCCGCGTCAAAGTCCTCGAGGCCGACGAGAAAGGCCGCCTGAGACTGTCGATGAAAGCCGCCGCGCAGGAAGGCGGCGAGCACCAGCAGGCGCAGCCGGCGCCGGTGCAATGAGCTCGTGAAGGGTGAAGGGTGAAGGGTGAAGGGTGAAGGGTGAAGGGTGAAGGGTGAAGGGTGAAGGAGTGAAGGGTGAAGGGTGAAGGAGTGAAGGGTGAAGGAGTGAAGGGT
>JAQGNC010000684.1 GCA_028292065.1 Betaproteobacteria bacterium | reverse complement strand
CGCAGGACGAAAACCGAAGCCTTGAAACCGAAGCCTTGACGCGAAGGACGCAAAGGACGCGAAGGAAAAACAAAACCTGTTCGTTTACAAAAACCCTTCGCGCCGCTTCGTGCCCCCTTGGCGCCGCGCGTGTTGACCTTGCCTGTAAGCCTTTTCGCGCAAGCGCTTGATTCGACAGCGAAGCAGCGTAGCAAAGCCGCGCTCCGGTGTCCGTGCGGAATTGCTCAGGCGCGTGCGTGCCGCCTGCTTCCGGCTACGCTGCTTTTACGGCCGGTGACGCCGCTGCTTGAGGCGCGGCACCGCGGCGGCCCTTGCACTTTCAATACGCGCGCTACAGGTCGCGCGAAAGATGCCGTTATGCCAGGCGTGGGGCGCTTCACGGCAAAGCGTGCGCGAGCGCGTCGCGCCCGCGGCTCGCGAGGAATAGCGCCTCTTCATGCATGTTTTCCGGAATTCGACGGGCGATGCTCTGCGGCAGAATCAGGCGGAGCGTCGCCCTGTTGCAGCGACGCGGCGCACGTGTGCTACCAGGCACGACGGATGAAAAGACGAGAAAAACGATCTACGCGCCTGTTGCTAGAAGAGCTGGAGCCCAGAATCCTGCACTCGGCGGATCTGGCCGTTCTGGTGTCCCCGGCTGCCCTCATGCAGGCCGCCGAGATCCGGCTCGTCGACAGCAGCCCGGCCGTCGTAGAAGGCGCAGCCGCCGCGCAAACGGCTGCGGTCGCGCCGCGCGCGCTCGCCATCGTCGATTCCGCGGTCCCGGACTATCAGCAGCTCGTCGCTGATCTCGAGGCCAACAGCAAAGGCACGCTCCAGGTGTTCGTGCTCGACCCTTTGATCGACGGGGTCGACCAGATTTCGAAAATCCTGGCGGCGCAGCACGACGTCCAGACCATTCACATCATCTCGCACGGCTCGGCCGGGGCGCTGCAGCTCGGCGCGGGCGTGCTCGCGTCCGACACCCTGTCGCAGAGCGCGGCTGCACTTCAAGGCTGGGCCGGCGCGCTCACGCCGGATGCCGACATTCTCATCTACGGTTGCGACGTCGCCGCGGGGCCTGACGGCCGTGCGTTCGTCGATGCGCTGAGCCGCCTCACCGGCGCCGACGTCGCGGCGAGCGACGACCTGACCGGCAATGCCGCGCGCGGCGGCGACTGGACACTCGAATACGCGGCAGGCCGTATCGAAGCGGCAGCGCCATTCAGCGCCGCTTTCGAGCAGAGCTGGCAGGGCACGCTCGCTCACGTCGATGCGAGCGTCACCTTCGCGCCGAGCGTCGCCGGCACGTGGGAAACGCACGATCTCTCCGGCGGCGCTTTCAACGTGCCGGCGAACGCGGTGATCGAGATCGCGATATCGAACAGCGACACCAGTGCCGCGCAGACCGGCGGCGTGCGCCAGAGCGGCAGCGCGCTCGAGCGCTCCTTCGCATTGAACAGGCCGCTCACCGGGACGACGTCGGTCGAGATGCTGGTCCAGGCCGACGCCAACGGCCGCATCGAGACTTTCGCGAGCAGCACCACGAACATCACCTACACGATGCTCGGGTACTGGACGAACGGGACTTACGTCGAGACCGCGGGCTCGTTCAGCGCCGCGACCGACGCGAGGTGGGAGAGCCACAGTCTCGGCGCCTACGGCGTCACCGCCGGCGCGGTCGCGGAGATCGTGATCACGAACGACTCGCCGAATTCGCCGCAGGTCGGCGTGCGTGCCGAAGGCTCGCTGCTCGACCGCTACACCGATATCCGTAACCGGGGTACCGGAACCGGCGGCGAGAGCATGACGATGCTCGTCAAGACGGGCGCCACCGCTGCGGCGTCGATCGAAGCGTATGCGCAGAGCGATCGCCCCAACGTCAAGTTCAACGTGGTCGGCTACTGGAGCACCGCGCCCGGTACCTATACAGAGGCTTTCACCGACCTCGGCCAGCCCGGCGCGAGCGGCGCGTGGGAATCGAAAAGCCTCGCCGCTTACGGCGTGCCTGCCGGCGTCGTGGCCGACGTGCTCTTCCTGAACCTCGAGCCGAGCGTGGGCAATTCGGCCGGGGTGCGCGAAGTCGGCGGCACCGGCGCGCGGGTGCTCGCGCTCAATTCGTACGGCACCACCGGCACGGCGGGTCCCGACAACGGCCGTATGCTCGCGAAGACGAGCAGCGATACCGCATCGAACCTCGAATGGTTCGATACCGACGCGGCCGCGTCGGCGTTCTACCTGATGGGGTATTTCCAGAACAACGCGCCGACCCTGGGGAGCGCCGCCGACCTCACGGCGATCGCCGAAGACCCCTCGTCCAATCCCGGCAACCTCGTCTCGTCCCTGTTCGCCGCCACCGATGCCGACGGCGATCCGCGCGGCATCGCGGTGACCGCCGCCGACGACACTCACGGCGCGTGGCAATACTCGACCGACGGCGGCACGGCGTGGAGCGCTTTCGGGACTCCCGCGGCGGCCAGCGCGCGGCTCCTCGCGCCGAGCGCACTCGTGCGCTTCGTTCCCGCGCCGAACTGGAACGGAGCTGCCGGGCTCACTTTCAGGGCGTGGGACCAGACGAGCGGTACCGCGGGCGGTACTGCCGACACCACGGCCAACGGCGGCGCGACCGCCTTCAGCAGCACCACCGCTGTGAGCGGCATCACGGTGAATGCCGTCAACGACGCGCCGACCGTCACCGACCGCGCGCTCGTCTTCGACGGCACCGACGTCGTCACAGTCGCGGCGCAGCCCAACCTCGTCGCGACCTCGACCCTGACCGTCGAAGCAAGGGTGCAGCGGACGGGTCCGCTCGGCGTCGATCGCCAGATCATCCTCAACAAGGAAGGCGAGTACGAGATATCGATTTCCTCGACGGGAACCCTGCAGTGGGCTTTCGCCGATACCACGCCGGGATGGACGTGGACCGACACCGGCATCACCGTTGCGGCTGACACCTGGGTCGACGTCGCAGTGACTTTCAACAGCGGAGTCGTCAACGCTTACATCGACGGCTCGCTCGCGTATACCTACGCGGGCACCGGCAACATCGGCGACGCGCATCCGACGATGAACGATCTGACGATCGGCGGCCGGCAGAACAGCACCGGCGAGCGCTTCATCGGTCTCATCGACGACGTGCGGGTGTGGAACGTCGAGCGCAGTGCGGCGCAGATCCAGGCCGCGCACGCCACCGCGCCCGCAGGCAACGAGCCGGGCCTCGTCGGCTACTGGCGATTCGACGAAAGCTCGGGCACGACCGCGACCGACAGCTCGACCCAGGGCTACCACGGCGTGCTCGGCAACGGCGTCGCGGCGAACGCGCCGGCGCGAACGACCAATCTCGACTACACCACCGCCGAGGACACCGCGCTCGCCGTCACCGCGCAAGGCGTACTCACGCGCGCGACCGACCCCGACGGCACCGCGCTCATCGCGACGCTCGTCACCGGCCCGGCTCACGCCGCCGCGTTCACGCTCAATCCCGACGGCTCTTTCAGCTATACGCCGACCGCGAACTACAACGGCGCCGACAGTTTCGTCTTCACCGCGGGCGACGGGTCGCTGTCCTCGCAGGCGGCGACCGTGCGCCTGACCGTGACCGCGGTCAACGACGCCCCGACCTTGAGCGCAGGCACGCTCGCGGCGATCGACGAGGACACGGGCGCTCCCTCGGGCGCGGCGATCTCCGCGATATTCAGCGGCCAATTCTCCGATGTCGACGCGGGTTCGAGCTTCAGCGGCATCGCTGTCGTCGGCAACAGCGCGAGCGCGGTGACGCAGGGCGTCTGGCAATACTCGAGCAACGGCGGCACGAACTGGTTCGCGATCGGCAGCGTGGCCGACGGCGCGAGCGCGCGCGCGCTGAGCGCATCGACCCTGCTGCGCTTCGTTCCGGCCGCAGGCTACAACGGCACGCCCGCGGCTCTGACGGTGCGCGGCCTCGACGACACTTACGCCGGCGCTTTTTCAGCGACCGCTGCGACCGAGACGCCGGTCGACGTCGACACGACCTCGCGCGGCGGCAGCACTGCGATCGCGTCCGCGACCGCGACCGTGTCGACCAGCGTAACTTCGGTCAACGACGCGCCGGCAGGAACCGCGACGACGTTGACGACGCTCGAAGACACCGCGCACATCTTTACCGCGGCCGATTTCGGATTCACCGATCTGTCCGATTCGCCCGCGAACGCGCTGCTCAGCGTGCGGATCGCGACAGTGCCCGGCGCCGGTACTCTCGCGCTCTCCGGTCTGGCGGTGAGAGCGGGCCAATCGATAGCGGTCGCCGACATCGACGCCGGCAACCTGCGATTCACGCCGGCCGCGAACGCGAACGGCGCCGCTTACGCGAGTTTCACTTTCCAGGTGCGGGACGACGGCGGCACTGCGAACGGAGGCGTCGATCTCGACCCCGTCGCACGCACCCTCACGCTCGACGTGACCGCGGTCAACGATGCGCCGGTGGTGGCGGGCACCAACGACATGGCGGGGATCAACCGCAATCCGGTTTCCAACCCGGGGACGCTGGTCGCCGACCTGGTGAGCGGCCACGTCAGCGATTCGGACGCGGCGAGCCTCAACGGTATCGCGGTCACCGGCGTCGATAACACGAACGGCGCATGGCAGTACTCGACCGACGGCGGCTCGACGTGGTCGGCGTTCGGCGCGCCGGGCGCCGCGACGGCCCGGCTGCTCGCTGCCGACGTCGCGACTTTCGTGCGCTTCGTGCCGAACGCGAACTTCAGCGGCACGGTCGCCAACGGGCTCACTTACAAAGCGTGGGACGAGACGGTCGGCGTCGTCGGCGGCACCGGCGACACGACGGCCAGCGGCGGCGCGAGCGCGTTCAGCGCGGCCGCCGTCAGCGCTTCGATCACCGTCACCGCTTCGAACACCGCCCCCAGCCTGACCGGAAGCAACAACCTGGCGCCGGTGAACGAGGACGCGGCCGCCAACGGCGGCACCCTGGTGTCGGCCCTGATCGCGGGATTTGCGAGCGACGCCGATCCCGGTGCGCTCACCGGCATCGCCGTGACCGCGGTCGACAACACCAACGGCGCGTGGCAGTACTCGCTCGACAGCGGCGGGTCGTGGAGCGCTTTCGGTACACCCGCGGCTTCGAGCGCGCGCCTGCTCGCCGCTGACGCGAGCACTTACGTGCGCTTCGTTCCGAACGCCGATTGGAACGGCACCGTCAACGGCGGGATCACTTTCAGCGCGTGGGACCGCAGCACCGGCGTCGCCGGCGCGACCGCAGACACGAGCGGTGTCGCCGGGACTTTTCGCGACAACTTCCAGACGGCGTCGTACGCGAACAACGACGGCACGCTCGCGTGGACCGGCTCGTGGGTCGAAACCGACAGCCAGGGCGGCGGTGCCGCCAGCGGACGCTTCGAGATCACGAGCGGCGTGCTGGTGATACAGGCCGGCAACGTCGGCGACAACATTTATCGCGAAGCCAACCTGTCCGGCGCGACCGGCGCGACCCTTTCGTTCGCTTACGGCAGCAACCTGAAAGGCAACGCGAGCCTGCACGTGCAGGTCTCGAACGACGGCGGCGCGAGCTATACGACGCTCGCCGGAGGCGTCTTCAACGCCTCGACCAATACCTTTGCCGGCAGCAGGAGCTTCGACATCACGTCGAGCATCGCGTCGAATACGAGGGTCCGCTGGGTCGTGGTGGGCAGCGAAAGCGCGTCCGACAGCAACCTGGTCTACGTCGACAACATCCAGATCACCGCGTCGGCGCGCAACGGCGGCGGCACCGCGTTCAGTACCGCGACCGCCGCCTCGGCGATCACGGTCGACCCGGTCAACGACGCGCCGGTGCGCACCGCGGGTTCGGTTGCCAACCTCGCCGTGCTCGAGGACGCGGCCGCGACATCCCTCGGCTTGAGCGCGCTCGCGTACGCGCCCGGCGGCGGCGCCGATGAAGCCGCGCAAAGCCTGACCTATACCGTGACCGCGCTGCCTGCCGCAGCGCTGGGCACGATCACGCTCAACGACGGTACGACCGCTGTCACGGCGAGCACGAGCTACACGCTCGGCCAGTTGCAGGGCATGAAATTCAAGGCCGCGGCGAACGCCGCCGGCGGCCCGTCGACTTTCAGCTGGACCGTGGCCGACAGCGGCGGCACCGCCAATGGCGGCGTCGATATCCTGACCCAGTCGCTCACCGTGACCGTGACCGCGGT
>JAQGNC010000363.1 GCA_028292065.1 Betaproteobacteria bacterium | reverse complement strand
CACGCGGAAGTGCTGAGCGAGCTCGACAAGTGGACGAAGGTCATACGCGCGGCGAACATCAGGCAGGAGTAGCAGATTCTCGTGCGCCACGAGATTGATTCGTCAAGCCGTTCCTCACAATGACAATAAGGGTGTCATCGCGAGCCGCCGCCGTAGCGCGGCCCGGCGATCTCGTGGCGCACGAGGCCCTAATTGATCGTGATGTTCATCGCCCTGATCAGCTTCTCGAGGTCCGCGTAATCGCGGTCGAATTTGACCTTCAGTTCTTCCGGCGTCATCGCCGGCACAATCTCGTTGCCGTCCAGTGCGAGCATTTTCGCGGTTTCGGGCGTGTTCATGCCCTGCGTCACGACCGCGTTGATCGCGCGAACGATGGCGCGCGACGTGCCGGCGGGTGCGAAATAGCCATACGTGTTGTGCATTTCGAAACCGGGCACGCCCGCTTCGGACACTGTCGGCAGGTCCGGATAGAGCGAGGAACGCCGCGCACCGGTGTACGCGAGTGCCCTCACTCTTCCGCTCCTGATATGGGCGCCGCTCGTCACGAGTGTCGAAAACGTCATCTGCACCTGTCCCGCGAGCAGATCGAGCAGCGCCGGCGCTGCGCCTTTGTACGCCACGTGCGTGATCTCGACGCCGGCCATCAGCTTGAAGCGCTCGAGCCCGATGTGCCCGACGGTGCCGTGTCCCTGCGATCCGAAGTTGAGCGCGCCCGGCTTGGCTTTTGCATAGGCGATCAGCTCTTTCACCGATTTCGCCGGAACCGATGGATGCACGATCAACGCGTAAGGCTGTGTCGTGAGCTGCACGATGGGAACGAACGCTTTGCGCACGTCGTATCGGGCGCGGCCGAAGACACCGTTGAGCATCAGCGTCTCGGACGCCGCGAGCAGCGTGTAACCGTCCGCCGGCGCCTGGGCCACGACGTCCATCGCGATCACCGTGCCGCCGCCGGCGCGATTGTCGACGATGACCGACTGGTTCCAGCGTTCAGTGATTTTCTGCGCGCCCAGGCGCGACATCAGGTCGAGTCCGCTGCCGGGGGCGATGCCGACCACCACCCGTATCGGCTTACGCGGATAGCCTGCGGGTTTTTCCTGTGCGTAAACGGTGAATGAAACGCAGAGCACCAGCATGATCGCAACAGAGATCGCACACCTTTTGCCGATGCCCATGACGCCTCGCGCGGATCGAGTCGAACGTGCAAGATACACCAGCGGCCACATCGACAGGGACACCCCGTAACAACATCATGATGCGCAGTGACATCGTCGTGCTCGGCGCCGGGATCGTGGGAATCTCGGTCGCGCTCCACTTGCAGAAGCGTGCGCGCTCGGTCGTGCTGGTCGACCGGCGAGGCGCGGCCGAGGAGACTTCCTACGGCAACGCCGGTCTCATCCAGCGCGAAGGCGTATACCCGTACGGCTTTCCCCACGATTTCAGCGCGCTCGGCCGCTACGCACTGAATCGCACGATCGACGCCTATTACCACGCGACCGCGCTGCCCCGCCTCGCGCCGTTCCTCACGCGCTACTGGATGCATTCGCGCCCGGCGCGTCACCACGCAGTCGCGCAGAAGTACGCGAAGCTGATCGAGCATTGCGTGACCGAGCACGACGCACTCGCGGGAGAAGCCGGCGCCACCGGCTTCATGCAGCGCGCGGGCTGGCTCAAGCTCTTTCGAACCGAGCGTGAGCGCGACAAGCGCTTTTCCGAAGCGGACAGGATCCTGCCCGAGTTCGGCGTCAACTACGACAAGCTCGACGCCGCCGCGCTCCAGGCGATGGAGCCCCATCTCGCGCCGTGTCTCGCAGGCGCGCTGCACTATACCGACCCCGTCAGCGTCGACGACCCGCAGGGACTCGGGCTCGCCTACCTGCGCCTTTTCGAAAGCCTCGGCGGCACGTTCGTGCAGGGGAACGCGCTCAGCCTCGAGCAGGACAGGGCAGGCTGGCGCATGCGAACCGCGCAAGGGCCGCTCACTGCCGGCGCCGCGGTGGTCGCGCTCGGGCCGTGGGCCGACGTGCTCACGCGCGGCCTGGGCTACGAGCTGCCGCTCGCGGTCAAGCGCGGCTATCACATGCATTACCGCGCGGCAGGCGAAGCGCGCCTGAACCACCCGGTGCTCGACATGGAGCGCGGTTATTTCCTCGCGCCGATGCGCCGCGGCATCCGGCTCACGACCGGTGCGGAGTTCGCGCTGCGCGATGCGATCAAGACGCCGGTCCAGCTCGGGCGCGCGGAGCCGATCGCGCGTGACCTCTTTCCGCTCGCCGAGCGCCTCGACACCGAGGCGTGGATGGGCGCGCGCCCGTGCACCCCCGACATGCTGCCGATCATCGGCAAAGCGCCGCGGCACGCGAACCTGTGGTTCGCTTTCGGCCACGCGCATCACGGATTTACGCTCGGGCCGGTCACCGGCAGACTGCTCGGCGAGATGATTACCGGCGAGACCCCGTTCGTCGACCCGGCGCCGTTCTCGCCCGAGCGCTTCGGCGCCCAGGCGATCGACTCGAGCAGCCGCGGCACATGAACACAGCCGGTATCGCTATTGCGACCATCACGTGGGCGCGCAATGCACACGAGGCGGATCTCCTGGTGAGCGGCCTCGAAGCGCTCGCGGCTTGCGGCATGCGGATCTTCGCGACCGACGGCGGGTCCGACGCGGGATTCATCGAGCGCGCGCGCCGCATCGACACCCTGACCTTCTGCCCGATCGAAGGCCGCGGCCTGTGGCCCCAGGTACGCGGCAGCCTCAACGCCGCGCGCGCGGCCGGCGCGCGCTTCATCCTGTACACCGAGCCCGACAAGCGCGATTTCTTTCGCGACAACCTCGACGGCTTCATCGCGGACGCACGCGCGGACGAGAACACCGGCGTGATCCTGGCGGCGCGCTCGGCGCAGCAGCTCGCGACTTTTCCGCCGTTCCAGCAATACACCGAAAGCGTGATCAACCGCTGCTGCGCCGAAGTGATCGGCGAGCCTTTCGATTACAGCTACGGTCCTTTCGTGCTCGACAGTGTCCTCGTGCCGCACCTTATGCCGCCGAAGGAGGACATCGGCTGGGGCTGGCGGCCTTATGCCTTCGGCATCGCGCACCGAAGGGGACTGCGCGTGGAGCAGGTGCTCAGGGCCGGCGAGTGTCCGGCGGACCAGCGCGAAGACTCGGAGCGCGTCTACCGGATGCAGCAACTCGCGCAGAGTGTCGAAGGGATCGTGCTGTCGACGAAAGCGGTGCTGTAGGGAACATGTAGCGCAGAGCCTGGCGGTTCATGCTTCGATAGGCTCAGCACGAACGGATGCCCCCCCCGTTCGCCCTGAGCGTGGCGCCGCCACGCAGTCGAAGGGGAACGGCAGCGGTTCATCCTTTGACGGACTGTCCTGAGCCTGTCCAACGGCTGAGCACGAACGGTTCAAGGGCGGTTCATGCTTCGACAGGCTCAGCACGAACGGTGCATGGCGTCACGACAAGTCGTCGGCGAGCCGGAAGGTGTTTTTCCCCGCGTGCTTGGCTTTGTACAGCGCGAGATCGGCGGTCTTCATCAGCGCATCGGCGTCTTCGCCGTGTACCGGGTAAATGCTCGCCCCCGCGCTGATAGTGACCGTCACGGTCCGGCCCTCGATCTCGTAAGGCTGTGCGATCGCATTGACCAGCTTCTCCGCGACCATTGCCGTGTCGTCGACGCCGATCACGTGCCAGAGCGCGATCATGAATTCGTCGCCGCCGACCCGCGCGACGGTGTCTTCCTCGCGCACCGCGCCGAGCAGGCGTGCCGCCACGGTCTTGAGCAGCAGGTCGCCCGCCGCGTGGCCGAGCGTGTCGTTCACGTCCTTGAAACCGTCGAGATCGAGGTAGACGACCGCCATTGCGCTCCTGTTCCTGCGAGCGTGCGCGATGGCCATCCACACCCGCTCGGGCAGCAGCCGCCGGTTGGCGAGGCCGGTGAGCGGGTCCTGCAGCGCGAGGGACTCGAGCAGCCTCGCGTGCTCGCGCGCTTCGTCGTGCAGGAGCCTGACTTCGAGCATGTTGTGCACACGCATGAGCACTTCGTCCCAGTCGAACGGTTTGCTCACGAAATCCTTCGCGCCGGCCTGCAGCGCCCGCAGCTTGTGGTCCGACTCCCCCGTCACCGCGAGCACCGGCAGGTATTCCTTCTCGATGGTTTTGAGCGCCTCCATCACCTCGAAGCCGTCCATGCCCGGCATCAGGAGGTCGAGCACGATCAGGTCGAAGCGGTCCTGCGAATGCAGCGGAAAAACCTGGTGCGGGTCGGTCGTCGCATAGACGTGCGTATAGCCTGCGTGCTGCAGCAACTGCTGCAGGAGGCGAACGTTGTCTTCGTTGTCGTCGACGAGAAGGATTCTCGCCCTGAGGATTTCTGCCGGACCGATCATGACTCAATATAGCCGATTATGTGCCCGCCGAACCCTCGACCTGTTCACACTCGCGCCTCATGGCCCGGCCATGTCGTTCGGTGACGACGCCCGCTCGAATACTGCATGCGCCGCTCACGCGCCGTGCGGCTACTGCCCGCTGTCGACGCGCCCTATACTCGACCGGCCATCGTGCTACAGTGATCGTCGAGAACAACAAAACCGTTGCGCCGAACATAGAGGACACCTGCGCCGCTTGCCGATTCGCCAACCGATTTCGTTCTTCCATGGGGGAGCCATGTCACACGCACTGAAATCCACGCCACGCCAACCCGCGCGGGCCGTTAGTGCCGCCGCGGTATTACTGTTCACCGCCGGGACGCTCGCATTCTCGAGCGCGCACGCCCAACAGCCTGCACCGACCGGCCCGTCGCCCGCCCAGGTGCAGAAGTCGGAGCCGGCGCTCGCGCCGCCCGGTGCGGCCACCACGCCGCCGGCCGCGGCGCCTTCGTGGCAGCAGGGCCGCTCGGCCGAACACGCCAAGTCGGCGCTGCACCCGTTCTCGCCGATCCTCACCGGCAGGCCGGCCAGCGAGCTCCCCCTCAACAAGCTCAAGGTACCCGCCGGTTTCAAGGTCGAAGTCTGGGCCGAAGGCATCCCTGAAGCGCGTTCGCTCGCGCTCGGCGACAAAGGTACGGTCTTCGTGAGCAACCGCAACCTGTCGAGCGTCTACGCGGTCACCGATCACGGCGGCAAGCGCGAGGTGAAAGAGGTGCTGAAAGGCCTCAAGGCGCCGAACGGGGTGGCTTTCAGCAAAGGCACGCTGTTCGTCGCCGAGCGCCACCGCATCACGCGCTACGACGGCATCGAGGCGCGCCTGGCCAATCCGCCGGCAGCCAAGGTCGTGATCGACAACCTCGATCCGACCGAACAGGCCGGGCACTTCTGGAAATATCTCGCGCTCGGGCCTGACGGGAAGCTGTATTTCAACATCGGCGCCCCGGGCAACATCGTCATGCCGAGCTACATGCAGGCGTCGGTCAACCGCGTCGACCCGAATACCGGCGTCATGGAGAAATTTTCGGAAGGCGTGCGCAACTCGGTCGGCTTCGACTGGCATCCGAAAACCAAAGAGCTGTGGTTCACCAACCACGGGCGCGACTGGATGGGAGACGATGCGACCAACGACACGCTGCACCGCGCATCGCACTAGAACATGAATTTCGGCT
>JAQGNC010000599.1 GCA_028292065.1 Betaproteobacteria bacterium | reverse complement strand
GCCCGATGGTCGTGATGTTGGTGCCGTAGCCGCTGACGAAAGCGACGCAGTCCTCGGTGCCGAGCAGCGCCGCGAGCTCGCGCTCGAGCTCGCCGTGGAGCGGAATCTCGCCCGAGGCGAAGCGGCTCGCCGACACCGACGTGCCGTACTGGTCGATCGCGGCGTGCGCGGCGGCAGAGACTTCCGCGTGGCCGGCGAGGCCGAGATAGTTATAGCCCGAGTAATTGATGTACTCGCGACCTTCGATCGTGACGGTATTGCTGCTGATCCCTTCGTGGCCGCGGAAGTACGGGTTGGCGATGCCGAGCCTCGCGAGCTCGGCCGCCTGGCGCTTGAACTGGACGTACGCAGGCAGGTTGTCGAACGAGCTCGCGGCGGCCGGCGCCGCCTCTGCGTCGGGTATCGCGCGTGCGGCGTGCGCCTGCGCACCCGCCGGCGCTGAAGGCGTCTGCGTCGCCCGCTGTGTATCGGGATATCCCGCCCGGGCAAAGCCCGGTTTCGGCTGAGTCGTCATGCGCTCCAGATCCTCGGTTGTGAGCGTGGCTCCTCGATCGACGGCCTGATCGGGGGAAGCGCATAGGCGGGCAAGCCTGATGACGACGACCGGGTCGAACGAGCCCGGTCTTTTTTTTTTCGTCCTGACTGCCCTGTGAAGACCTGCGCCCCCCTGAGCCCCAAAGGCCTCGCGACGCGGCAACGGTCCGGGCGCAAGTATAAAACACCCGGAGGGGCTGCGCTCGGGCCGCGGAGGCGTAAACCGCGTGGTTCACGGCGCCATTGCGTCCGCTACCGTACCCTCAGAAGAACGCGAAGGCCCGCGCTTCGATGCTCTGGCGGGGCGGCGCGCCCGGCGGCGTGGTCGGGTCGTCGAAAGCGGTGTGGGGTGTGAAGCGCGCGCGGCCGTCGATCAGGGAATCGTAGACCTTGAACACGATCGCCTCGTCGCGCCGCATGCGCGGGAAGTAGAACCAGCGATGCTGCGGGTTGTGCTTCAGGCGATAGGTCTGGCCGACGCGGGTGGGATAGCGCCGCTCCGCGACGAGCAGGTCGTCCATGGCGACGGTGCGGGCGTCGGCGAGCGCGAGCGGATTGGTCTCGATCGGCCGGCCGATCGCCCGCCATACCTGGACGATCGCGAACCGGCGCTCGAGCAGCGCGTCGGCTTCGTCGGGCAGGAACTCGCGCACGCGCTGCGGCCCCGACCACTCGGTGTAATCGTTGTGCGCCGAGAGCACCGGCTCGCGCACGAGCTTCGCTTCGCGCTCGCCCTCGTCTCCCGAGCGCAGGGTATGGTCGAAAATCACCACGCGCTGCGCACCCGCGACGCGCTTGATGAGGCGCTCGACTTCGGGGTAGTAGACCGACTTCAGCTCCTCCGGGTCGAAGAAATTCACCATGGCCGTCGGATGATCGACGAGCACGAAACCGTTCTTCTCGAGCGCGAGCTCGGCAGCAACCGCACGCCCGTCCGCGACGGGCATCGGCTGCTTGACCACCGTGCCCTGGGTGCGGCGCTGGATGTTGTTCGGCCCGAAAGTCTCGTTGACGAGCTTCTCGCCGGTGTCTACGGTGTAAGGGATCTGTGCAGTGATCAACGGGAACGCCCGTAAGAAGGATCCGACCCCGAAGGCTCGAGCCTTCGGCTGACTCGATACTACACCGCGAAAAAGGCCGCGGCGGTACCGGCCGCGCGCCACGGTGCTACCATGGTAGCACCGTAAGGAGGCTACCTTTGGCAACTACACTGAAGCTGACTGCTGAGCTGAAAGAACGGATCGCAAAAGTGGTGGAAGACACCGGCCAGACGGCGCACGCCTTCATGGTGGACGCCATCCGCAAGCAGATCGAAAACGCCGAGAACCGCCGCCGATTCACCTCGGGCGCCCTCGCCGCGCGCGGAGAGTTCGATCAAAGCGGTGCCGGCTATGCGATGGAAGACGTGCACGCGTACGTCGCGGCGCGAGTGCAGGGAAAGAAGACCCGCAAGCCGAAGCTCAAGCGGTGGCCCGCGTAGTCTACGCACCGGCCGCATTTCGGGACTTCGAGCGACTACTCGATTTCCTGCTCGACGAGGATCCCGCAGCCGCGCTGGCGACGGTGCCCCTGATCACGCAGGCTGTCGCCATTCTGCAGGACCATCCGCTGATCGGACACACAACGACCGCCGACTTGCGGGAACTGGTGATTTCGCGCGGCAATTCCGGCTACATTGCGCTCTACGACTATCGCGCCTCGCAGGACATCGTCGTCATTCTCTCCATCCGGCATCAGCGAGAGGCCGGGTTTCCGACGGCGATGCCCGATTAAGCTACCGTGCAGGGGTGTGGCCGGTAATCATGAGGTGATCCTATGAAATGGAGAATCGACCCCGAAGGCACGCGGCTTCCGATCAAGCTCGATACCACGTCCAACGGCGAGTTCATGCCGCTGCCGCTCTCGGCCCGCACTGCGCGAAAAATACGGCTATGCGGAAATGACCAACGCTCTGCGCGCGAAAATCTTCGGACTCAACGCGGCGAAGGTCTACGGCGTGAGCGCGGCCGAAGTGAAGAAGTACACCGAACGGGACGAGATCGCGCGAGAGCGCCTCACGTACTCCGAGCAGCCGGAACCGCATTACCTCACCTACGGCCCGAAAACGAGGAGGGAGTTCTTAACGCTGAAGCGCGTCAGCGGCACAGTCTAATGCGTGCTCAGAAGAACCTTCTCGTGCTCGTCCTCTGAAGCCACCGGAATACCTTCGCTCCGCGCAAGATATTCGCGACCGGTGCGCCGGCACCTCAGTCGCCCGCAGATGCAGCCGGATACAATGCACCGGCCATGGCCTCGAC
>JAQGNC010000588.1 GCA_028292065.1 Betaproteobacteria bacterium | reverse complement strand
TTCGCCGCGCGGCGTTTCAAGTCGTCGCCTTTGTCGTGCCCGCCGGAATCGTTGACGATCTTGAGATCGTCGAGATCGATGGACACGACGCACGCGGTGCGTCCGTGGCGGCGGCAGCGGCTCTCTTCCGCTTTCAAAAGCTGATCCCAGCCGCGGCGGTTGTAGAGACCGGTGAGGCCGTCACAGAACGCGACCGCTTCGGTGCGCTCGAGCCGCTTCGACTGTTTTACCGCACGCGTCTCGGCGCTCATGACGCGTGACAGGATTCGCGCGCAACGCTCGACCATCGCCACGTCCGCGGGCATGAAAGCCGGCTGGGCGAGCGGATCGAACGCGCACAACGTCCCGATGACGCGCCCGTCAGGGCCGGACAGCGGCACCCCGACGTAGGCCCCGACACGAAACTCGGCGGCGAAAGGCGCGTCCGCATACGCCGCTATCTCGCTCACGTCGGCGGCGAAACTCGGCGCCTTGTCGGTGACCATCCGCGAGCACAGGGTGTCGGTCCACTTGAAGACGTGACCGGCGCGGATGCCGTACGCCTGGCCTTCGACCACGGCTGCGAGCCACTCGTCGCCTTTCGCACGCGACACGATCCACAGGCGCAAGTTGAGCCGCTCCCGCAACAGCGCGAGGACGTCCGCCGCGGTATCGTTGAACAGGGTCTGGTGGGGTAAATCCGAAACGGGTTGTATGGCCATAAGCTCGTCGGTCGTGCACGGCTGGATGGAGAGACGCAGCCGGCGCTCGCAGGTGCAGGGAAAATCGGAATCGGGTGCGCCGGCCGGTGAGCGGCGCAGTGTAGAATCAGCGCTCGCGTCAGGACACCGCCGCTCGCGCTGCAACGACAATAACGGCCGGTGCCCCGAACACTTGAGACCATGGAAGGGAATCGCTCCCGGTGGGGCGGCCGGACTTCAAACCCGGTAGGGGCCGCAGGCGGTCCTGCGTGGGTTCGACTCCCACTCTCTTCCGCCATTCATCTGCGACAAGCGCGCCTCCGGCGACGAGCCCGTTCATGCCCGGCATTGAAGAGATACGCATGCTCCCCCCGACCGGGGTGTGCGTCGTCGTGCAGCATCCGAAGCACCACAGTTTCGCGCACGCCGCTGCAGCCGCGGCCCTCCTCGCGTTCGGCTGCGTCGCCGCGCACGCCGCGCAGAACGCACCGGCGTATCCGATCAAACCGGTCCGGCTGCTCGTTCCTTTCGCCCCGGGCGGCGGCACCGACATTACTGCGCGCACGATCGCGCAGGGCCTGACCGAGCGTCTCGGGCATCAGTTCGTCGCCGACAACCGTCCCGGCGCGAACGGCACCATCGCGGTGGACATCCTCACCAAAGCGCTGCCCGACGGCTATACGCTCAGCATGATCTCCTCGAGCCACTCGGTGAACGCGTCGCTCATCCGCAACCTCGCTTACGATCTGACGCGCGACGTGCTTCCGATCACGCAGGCGACGACGCAGCCGTACGCGCTCGTCGTTCACCCGTCGGTGCAGGCGAAGTCGGTGAAGGAGCTCGTCGCGTTGGCCAAAGCGAAACCGGGGCAGATCAATTACGGGTCTTCGGGCACCGGCGGCTTGAGCCACCTTTCGGGCGCGCTTTTCAGTCAGCTCGCGCAGATCGATATCGTTCACGTGCCTTACAAAGGCGGGAATCCCGCGATGATCGACGTCATCGCCGGCCAGATCCAGATGCTCTACTCGACCATTCTCCAGTCACAGCCGCACATCAAGGCGGGAAGGCTGCGGCCGCTCGCGGTGACGACGGCGAAGCGCTCGCGCGCAGCGCCCGAGCTTCCGACGATGCAGGAGGCCGGCGTCAGGGGTTACGAAGTCGCCGGATGGTACGGTGTCGTCGCGCCGCTCAAGACGCCGCAGGGCGTCGTCGACCGCCTGAACACCGCGATCGTCGACATCCTGCGCCAGCCCGAAACCGCCACGCGCCTCGCCGCGGACGGGTCGGAGCCGGTCGGCAGCACGCCGCAGCAGTTCGCGCAGCACATACGCAGCGAAGTCGCGAAGTGGGCGAAGCTCACGCAGCAGATGAACATCAGGATGGATTGAGGGGGCGCCATGGGATTCGCACTCGAGCTCGCGAAGCGCATCGATGCGCTGCATTACGAAGACCTGCCGCCGGAAGCGGTGCGCTGGGCCAAAGTCGGCATACTCGACACCGTGGGCGTCACGCTCGCCGGCAGCGGTGATCCTGCCGCGACGATCGTCGCTGACGTGCTTTCGGCAAACGGCGCGAGCCTCCTGCTCGGGAGCACCAAACGCACGTCCGCGCTCGACGCCGCGCTCGTGAACGGCACCGCTTCGCACGCGCTCGACTTCGACGACTGCAACAACACCCTCGGCGGTCATCCCTCGGCGCCGATACTGCCGGCGCTGTTCGCGCTCGCCGACGAGATCGGCGCGAGCGGACGCGACTTCATCACCGCTTACGTCGCGGGTTTCGAGACCGAGTGCAAGATCTCGATGGGGGTGAACTTCTATCAGTACACCCGAGGCTGGCATCCCTCGACGACGATCGGGGTTTTTGGCGCCGCCGCGGCGTGCGCGAAGCTGATGAAGCTCGACGCCGAGCGCACCGCGGTCGCGCTCGCGATTGCCGCGTCGCTCGCATCCGGGATCAAGTCCAACTTCGGCACTTACGTGAAACCGCTGCACGTCGGCCACTGCGCGCGCAACGGGTTGTTCGCTGCACTGCTCGCGCGCAGCGGATACACGGCGAGCCCTGTCGCCTTCGAGCACAAGCAGGGTTATTTCGAGGTGTACAACGGCGCCGGCAATTACGACGCGGAGAAGATTCTTCCCGCGTGGGCTAACCCGCTCGACATCGTCGAGCCCGGCATCGCGATCAAGCAGTATCCGTGCTGCGGAAGCACGCATCCGGCGATCGACGCGATGCTCGAGCTCGTCCGCAAACACGATCTGAAGGCGGACGCGGTGGAGCGCATCCAAAGCTGGACCCATGCGCGGCGTCTCGAGCACACGAACCGCCCCGATCCACAGAGCACCAAGGATGCGAAGTTCAGCGTGCAGTACTGTCTCGCCCGTGCGCTCGTCGATCGCAAAGTGGCGATCGAGCATTTCGAAGGCGAGGCGTATCGCGACCCGCAAGTGCGCGCAGTGATGGGACGCGTGCACGCCGCGCCTTACACGACCGAGCAGTTCCCCGCCGAGAACCACTTCGGCGCCGAAATCCGAGTGACCCTGCGCGGCGGCACGGTGATCTCGCAGAAAGTGGACCAGCCCGAGGGCCGCACCTCCGCGAACCCATTGCCGCAGGCGCGGCTGAAGGACAAGTTCGAGAACTGCGCGAACCGCGCGCTGCCGGTGGCGCGCACGAGCGCGGTTTACGCCGCGATCATGGATCTGGAGAAGCTCGCGGACGTAAGGGCGGTGAACGACGCGATGGTTCCGGAAGGAGTCATGAAGCGCGCTGGGAGCGTGGCGAAAGTCTAGCCTCCCCTCTCCCCGACCCTCTCCCCGCTACCGCGGGGCGAGGGAGACAACCACGGCCCCTCTCCCCGACACTCTCTCCGCTACAGCGGAGTGGGGGAAACAAGCACTAGCGCTCTCCTCGACGGAACTGGCTCCAGGCGCACCTGCAGGTCAGTCCCCTCGCCCCGTGGTAACGGGGAGAGGGTTAGGGTGAGGGGTGACCGGCTTCGCCTTTTCTCCGATCCCCGATCCAAGCGCCCCGCACTGCGACCCTTCAATCGACCTTGATGTTCGTCGTCTTCGCGAGCTTCGCCCAGCGCTCGAGGTCTTTCTTCAGGTACTCGGCGAATTGCTCCGGCGTGTTGCCCACGGGCTCGGCGCCTCGCGCGATCATTTTCTCGCGCACCGCGGGGTCGTTCAGGGTCTTGACGACAGCGTCGTGCAGCCGGATCAGCGTCTCCCGCGATATCTTGGCTGGCGTGAGGATTCCGTACCAATTCACTGCCTCGACGCCGGGCAGCCCCTGCTCGCCCATCGTGACGAGGTCGGGCAAAAGCCCCGATCGCTTCGGACTCGCGACGGCGAGCGCACGCAGCTTGCCGCCCTGCACGTGCGGCAGCAGCACCGGGAGATCGGCGAAGAGGCCGTGCACCTGCCCGCCGAGGATCGAAGTCACCGCGGGCGCGGCACCCTGATAAGGCACGTGGAGCATCTGGGTGTTGCTGTTGACCTTCAAAAGCTCGAGCGCGAGGTGCGGCAGGCCGCCGCTGCCGGTCGACGCGACGCTCAACGCGTTCGGCTTCGCTTTCGCCAGCGCCACGAGCTCCCTGACCGATTTCACCGGCACCGAAGGGTGCACGACGAGGAGCTCGGGCGTGGTCGAGACGAGTGAGACCGTTGCGAGATCGCGCACCGAGTCATAAGCCATCTTCGGATAAACCGCAGGGCTGATGGTGACCGCGCTGGTGCTCGCGAGGATCATGGTCAGGCCGTCGGGCGCGGATTTAGCGACGTGATCGGTGCCTATCATCCCGTTGGCGCCGCCGCGATTGTCCACCAGCACCTGCTGCCCGAGCACTTCGCCGAGCTTCGGCGCGAGCATGCGCGCGACGATGTCGATCGGCCCGCCCGCGGGGAACGCGACCACCATGCGTGCGGGCTTTCCCTGTTGCGCATGAACCGGGTACGCGCACGCTGCGAGCACGGCTGCCATTATCGTTTTCTGGACGACTCTCATCTGATCCGCTCCGCTGTTCAGGACCGTCATCGTAACGCAGCGCGCGCGTCGTCCACATCGTGAAGCGTATTGACGACAGCGCGGCTGCGTCCTAGAGTGCTGCCCTTCCCGGAGTTCCGCCACACCTCAGCCCTTCGTCAGGATGTCCAAATTGCAGACTTATGATGTGATCGTAGTTGGAAAAGGCAACGCCGCGCTGTGCGCCGCGCTGGCCGCGCGCGACCAGGGCGCGAAAGTCGTCATGCTCGAAGCCGCGAACGAAGACGAATCCGGCGGCAACAGCCGCTTCGCCGGCGGCGTGATGCGCTTCGCATACAGCTCGGTCGACGAGCTCAAGGAAATCACCGAGATCACCGACGAGGAAATCGCCAACAGCGATTTCGGCACCAATACGACGGACGAATATTTCGACGATCTCTTCCGGCTCACGAGCTATCGCACCGATGCCGATCTGTCGGAAACGCTGGTCACCAGGAGCCGCGAGACCATGGCGTGGCTGCGCTCGAAAGGCGTGCGCTTCGTGCTGAACTACGGGCGCCAGTCCGGGCTGGTAGACGGCAAGCGCAAGTTCTTCGGACGCATGCCGATCGAGGTTTCGGGCGGCGGCGCAGGGCTCGTGCAGGCGCTCGACGGTATCGTGAAGAAAGCCGGCATCGATGTCTTTTACGAAACGCGGGCGACCTCGCTGATCTACGACGGGGTGACCGTCGAAGGCGTGCGCGCGCAGCAAAAAGGCAAGCCGGTCGAGCTCCGCGCCAAAGCGGTCATCCTCGCGTGCGGCGGTTTCGAAGCGAATCCCGAGATGCGAACGCGCTATCTGGGCGTGGGGTGGGAGCTCGCGAAAGTGCGCGGCTCGCGCTTCAACATGGGCGACGGCCTCAAGATGGCGCTCGACATCGGCGCGGCGCCTTACGGCAACTGGTCGGGCTGTCACGCCACCGGCTGGGACCGCAACGCGCCCGAGTTCGGCGACGTGAACGTCGGCGACCAGTTCCAGAAGCACAGCTACATCTTCGGTCTGCTCATCAATTCCAGCGGCAAGCGCTTCGTCGACGAAGGCTGGGATTTCCATTCGTTCACTTACGCGAAATACGGCGGCGAGGTGCTGAAGCAGCCCGGCCAGTTCGCGTGGCAGGTGTTCGATTCCAAAGTCACCAAGCTCCTGCGCTCCGAGTACCGCATCAAGTTCGTGACCAAGGTGAGCGCGAACACGCTCGAAGAGCTCGCACCCAAGCTCGAAGGCGTCGACCCCGGGCAGTTCCTGAAGACGGTGCGCGAATACAACGCAGCGGTCAAAGACGACGTGAAGTTCGACCACGTGATCAAGGACGGCAAGTCGGCGGTCGGCATCGAGCCTCCCAAATCGAACTGGGCGCAGAAGCTCGACACCCCGCCTTACGACGCTTACATGACCACGTGCGGCATCACGTTCACTTTCGGCGGTTTGCGTATCGATCGCGACAGCGGACAGGTGCTGAACGTGCACATGCATCCGATTCCCGGCCTCTACTGCGCCGGCGAAATGGTCGGCGGTCTTTTCTACTTCAACTATCCGAGCGGTACCGGGCTGGTGTCGGGCGCGGTTTTCGGCAAGATAGCCGGCGCCGGCGCGGGCCAGGCCGCTGCACGCGCCTAATAACAAAACCCAGCAGGAATCAAGGACGCGAAGGAACAAGCAAGGACGCCAAGGGAATTTGATGCCAGCATGGCGCGCCGGCTGGCGGATCGATCCGCGGCTTTGGTGTCTATCCTTTCTTGCATTATTTGTTTTTCCTTCGCGTCCTTTGTTTTTCCTTCGCGTCCTTCGCGTTGCTGCTGTAATCCAAGGAGCACCCCATGGCGCATGAAGCGTCCACCGACAACCCCTACACCCGCGGCATCGCCGAGTTCGTCTCGAAGCTCGAGTACGACGCGATCCCCGCAGACGTTCGCAGCCGCATCAAGCTGCTCATGCTCGACTCTCTCGGCTGCGCGCTCTACGGCGCCGACCTCCCATGGACTCGCATCCTCCAGGACACCCTGGGCGAAGTCGATACCACTCGCGCGTGCGCGGTATGGGGCACCGATAGAAAGCTCTCCGCCCCGCACGCCGCGCTCGTCAACGGCACCCAGGTCCAGGGTTTCGAGCTCGACGACGTGCATCGCGCCGGCGTGCTGCACGTGGGCGCGGTCGTGCTTCCCGCGCTGATC
>JAQGNC010000583.1 GCA_028292065.1 Betaproteobacteria bacterium | reverse complement strand
CCCTGTTGTTCGGGACCGGGCTGGGATCGGCGTTCTATATGTTCTTCACCAATCGCAGCGGGGACGTGCGCGCGATCGCGGTGGTGACGCGGCGGGTGGTCTGGGCTGACTGGTTGTTCACGACGCCGACCGCGATCATCCAGCCTGCGACCGGGCTTTACATGGTGCACCTGACCGGAATGCCGCTCACGCTGTCGTGGATCGCGTGGTCGCTCGGGCTGTTCGTGCTGGCGGGGGCGTGCTGGCTGCCGGTGGTGCGGTTGCAGATCCGCATGGCGGCGATCGCCGAGCGCGCGGTGGAGGAGGGGACGCCGTTACCGCCGCTCTACTGGCGTTACGACAGGATCTGGACCGCGCTCGGCTTCCCAGCGTTTTTCGCTTTCATCGCGATCTTCTACCTGATGGTGGCAAAGCCCGCGTAGCCGCGCGCCTGCGGCAAGGCCGACTGCGAGCGCGGCATAGACGACGAAGAGCGAGCGGTTCGACAGATACGCTTCGAAGCCGGGTTTGAAGCGATCCGAGACGATGTGGTAATCGGTGATGTACGCCGCGGTCGCGATCGTCGCACCGCCTACGAGCGCGGTGGACGTGCTGTGTTCGGCGCCCTTGCCGAAAAGCGCTTCGAAAAAAGTCGCCCAGAAAACCGTTGCGCCGTGATGCAGCGCGGTTCCGACCACCGCGTTGTGCAGCGTGCGGCCTTTGTGCGATTCCGGCGCGTCGCCCCACGCGATATGGCTCACCGCGTGCATCGGTAACTCGCTGGGGCCGTTCTCCTGGCGGCTTCGAATTGACGCGGCGAGGTGCGAGAGGAGCCCGCCTGCGGTGCCCGAGATGAGGCAGTTCACGATGAACCGCTTCATTTCCCGTTCTCCGGTCCGATCCTGACCGGGATGTAGAGCGCGGCGTCGCCCCGGCGCACGAGCAGCGCGACGACGCTGCCGGACGGCTGTTTCTGCAGCATGCGGTTGAACTCCTCGATGCTTCTGAAATTGACGTTGTTCACGGCGATGATGATGTCGCCGCGCTGCAGCTGCATGCCGGGGCCCGGGTTCGCGACGGCTTCCACGATGAGCCCGTATTCGATGCCGAGCTGCTTGCGCTGGGCCGGCGCGAGCTCGCGCACCGTGAGGCCGAGCCGGTTCGAGCTCTTGCGCGTGTCGGGAGACTGCTGCTGCGCCACGTTCTCCGACGGGAATTCGGCGAGCGTCGCCTTGACCTGGCGCTTCGCGCCGCCGCGAAAGAGGTCGATCGTCACGACGCTGCCCGGCGGGGTCGCGGCGACCACGCGCGGCAGCTCGTTCGCATTGGTCACGGGTTTGCCTTGGTAGGCGAGGATCACGTCGCCGGGCTGGATTCCCGCCTGGTCGGCGGGGCTGCGCGGCTCGACCGAGGCCACGAGCACGCCCTTGGTGTCGCCGAGCTTGAACGAGTTCGCGAGCTCGGGCGTCAGCGCCTGGATCTGCACGCCGAGGCGCCCGCGAGTCACTTTGCCGGTCGCCTGCAACTGCCTGCCGACGTCGAGCGCGACCTCGATCGGGATCGCGAAAGACACGCCCATGTAGCCGCCGGTGCGGCTGTAGATCGCGGAGTTGATGCCGACCACTTCGCCGCGCAGGTTCAGCAGCGGCCCGCCGGAGTTGCCGGGATTCACCGCGACGTCGGTCTGGATGAAAGGCACGAAGCTCTCGTCGGGCAGCGAGCGTCCTTTGGCGCTGACGATGCCGGCGGTGATCGTGTTGACGAAACCGAAAGGCGAGCCGATCGCCGCCACCCATTCGCCGACCTTCAGGTTTTCGGAATTGCCGAGCTTGACCGTCGGCAGGCCGGTCGCAGCGACCTTGAGCAGCGCTACGTCAGTGCGGGTGTCGACCCCGACGATCTTGCCTTTGAACTCGCGCGAGTCGGCGAGGCGCACCGTCACTTCATCGGAGTCCGCCACCACGTGCGCGTTGGTGAGCACGTAGCCGTCGGTGCTGATGATGAAGCCCGAGCCGATGCCCTGTCCGCGCTGCTCGGGCTCCGGCTCCTGTTGCGGGTTCGGCATGAAGCGCCGGAAGAACTCGAACAGCGGATCGTCGGTCGGCGCGCCTGCAGCCGCGCCCGCGCTTCGCGCGCGCGTCGTCACGACGTTGACGACCGCGGGCCCCTGCGTTTCCACGAGCACCGTGAAGTCGGGAAGGCCGCTCGCCTGCGCCCGCGGCGTCGCGGATGCATCGGCCTGGGGCTGCGGGCCCGGGAAAGGCGTGGCGGGGGCGCCGGACTCAGGCGGCGGCGCGGTCGTGACCGGACTCGGCTCGCATGCGGTGACGCCGAGGGTGATCAGCAGCGCACAGGCGAGAGTGAAACGGCCGGAACCAGGTGTGTTGCGCAGAGGCATGCGAGTCGGGTATTCGAGTGAGTCGTGGAAGCGGCTGGTGAGGCGCCTTGTGCAAGCGTTGTGCCGCAATGCGGCGAGCACAAAGAAGGGCCGGCTCGAAGCCGGCCCTTGCACACGGCGAGAATGCGTTCGGCCTTTCAACGACTGACCGTCGAGCGGGCGACGTCCAGTCTTTCAACGACTGAGCGTCGAGCGGGCTCGACGCTCAGTCACCCACCGATTGACCATCGAGCGGGCTGACGCTCAGTCTTTCAACGGCTGACCGTCGAGCGGGCTCGACGCTCAGTCTTTCTTCGGCTTGGCGGTCGAGCTGGAGCTCGTGCTCTGTCCCGCCAGGCCGCTCGAGCTGCCCGCGCCGCGCGACGGGGTGTTGCCGCCGCTCTCGCCGCTCGAGCCCGAAGGACTGCCGCTGCTGCTGCCGGACGCGGCAC
>JAQGNC010000569.1 GCA_028292065.1 Betaproteobacteria bacterium | reverse complement strand
GGTTCAGCCCGCCGTACACGGTGAAGGCGCGCTCGCCCAGCGTCCACGCCACCTGGTTCTTGGCGTAGTAGTAGCAGGCGTGCTGCCAGGTGATCCAGCGGTGCGGCACCCCGTGCATATCGAGCGTCAGGATGAGCGGATACAAAGCTCTCAAACCCTCATCCGGCGCTGTGAAATCAGGTTCATGCGGCAACATAACTGCGCAGTCCTCCGGTGCGAAGAAATATACCAGATTCTTGAATCATCGGCACTTTTCAGCTGCCGGCTGGCTCGCACGGCGCGGTCGCGGTATACTGCGCGGCTGGTCCTACGCCCTCGCGTTCGACTGTCCTTCAACCCCACCGCCGCCGAGTCGACCTTCAGCGCCCCGCGCTCCCGCACCCGGTGACGGGTTATCTTTTTTTCCGCGAGCGATGTCCTTCGGTTCACTGAATCTGATGCCGGAGCTGCTGCAGGCAGTCTCCGATGAGGGCTACACAGAGCCCACCCCGATCCAGGCGCAAGCGATACCGGCGATCCTCGAACGGCGCGACATCATGGGTTGCGCCCAGACCGGCACCGGCAAGACCGCCGGCTTCACGCTTCCCTTGCTGCAGATCCTCGCGCCGCAGGCGAACACCAGTCCTTCGCCGGCCCGCCACCCCATCCGCGCCCTGATACTCACGCCGACGCGCGAGCTCGCGGCGCAGGTCGCCGAAAGCGTCAAGGTCTACGGCAAGCACCTGCCGCTGCGCTCGACGATGGTCTACGGCGGCGTCGACATCCTGCCGCAGAAAAAAGCGCTGCACGGCGGCGTCGAGATCCTGATCGCGACGCCCGGGCGCCTGCTCGATCACCTCGAGCAGAAAACGGTCAATCTCTCGCGCGTCGAAATCCTGGTGCTCGACGAAGCCGACCGGATGCTCGACATGGGTTTCCTGCCGGACATCAAGCGCATCCAGGCGGTGCTGCCGAAGGAACGCCAGACGCTGCTCTTCTCGGCGACGTTCTCGGAAGAGATCCGCAAGCTCGCCAACGTCATGCTGCGCACACCGACGATGATCGAGGTCGCGCGCCGCAATACGCCTTCCGAAGTGATCACGCACCAGGTCTACGAAGTCCCGGCCACGCGCAAGCGCGCGCTGATCGCGCATCTCATCCGCACTCGCGAGATGAAGCAGGTGCTCGTGTTCGTGCGCAAGAAAATCGATGCCAACCGTCTCGCGCGCGAGCTGGTGCGCGACGGCATCAACGCGACCGCGATCCACAGCGACCGCTCGCAGGCAGAGCGCGAGCAGGCGCTGTCCGATTTCAAGGAAGGCCGCGCCACCGTCCTCGTCGCGACCGATATCGCCGCGCGAGGCCTCGACATCGAGCAGCTTCCTTACGTCATCAATTACGAGCTGCCGTACACGCCCGAAGACTACGTGCACCGCATCGGCCGCACCGGCCGCGCGGGTCAGTCGGGCGAAGCGATCTCGTTCATGGCGGCCGACGAAGTCAGGCTGCTCGCGGACGTCGAGAAGCTGCTCAAGCGCCCCATTCCCAAGCTCGAGCTTCCCGCCGGTTTCGACGGCGAAGAGCGCCCTGCCCGCTCGCCGCGACACGGTGAGCGCGAAGAGCACGGCTCGCGCGGCGGCGCGAGGCACAGCGTGCGCGTGGCGCGCCCGGCGCGCGCGCCGCTACCGGCCGAGCGCGAGCATCGACCCTCTACCTCCTCCCACGCGAAACCGTCCGCACACAAGCAGCCGTCGGGGTCGGACTTCGATTTCTCGAAGCCTTACGAGCCCTCCGCCGCGAACGCGTCGAAGCCGCCGGAAGACACGGGGCTGCCCACCAGAGGCAGGCCCAAGCGTCCCACCGCGGCGCTGCTCGGCGGCAAGTCGCATAAGTGAAGTGAACGGCCTCGGCGGAGTGCCGCCATCGCTGCCGCGCTACCAGGATTCCTGATTGCTGCCCGTAAATTCAGTGACCGCGCCTGAGCTCAAAGCCATGCTCCACGATGGCGAAGAGCTCGCGCTGCTCGACGTGCGTGAGGCGGGGCAGTTCGGTGAAGCGCATCTGCTGTTCGCAACGCCGCTACCGTACAGCCGCCTCGACCTCGACGTCGGCGCGCTGGTGCCGCGCAGGTCGGCGCGCGTGGTGTTGTGCGACGACGGCGAGCTCGGAATCGCGGCGCTCGCCGCCAAACGTCTGGGCGCGATGGGTTACAGCGACGTCGCCGTGCTCGAAAGCGGAACCAAAGGCTGGAAAGCCGCCGGCTACACCCTCTTCTCCGGCGTCAACGTGCCGAGCAAGCTCTTCGGCGAGCTCGTCGAGCACGAGTACCACACGCCTCGCGTGACCGTGACCGAGCTCGCGCGCATGCAGGCCGATGGCGAGGATCTCGTCGTGGTCGACGGCCGGCCTTTCAGCGAATACCGCAAGATGAGCATCCCGGGCGGCATCTGCTGCCCGAACGCGGAGCTGCCTTACCGGATCGGCGAGATCGTCAAAAGTCCGAAGACGAAGATCATCGTGAACTGCGCGGGACGAACGCGCTCGATCATGGGCGCCCAGACCCTGATCAACTTCGGCATCGAGAATCCGGTGTATGCGCTCGAAAACGGCACGCAAGGCTGGGTGCTCGCGGACATGGCGCTCGAGCGCGGCGCAGCGAGGCGTTACCCGGACGCGGTCGACGCTGACCGGCTCGACGCTCTCCAGTCGCGCGCGAAAAGCCTCATGGCGCGTCACGGCGTGCTTACCGCGAGCGCCGGCGAGGTCGAGGCGTGGCTGCGCGACGGCAGCCGCACGACCTACCTGCTCGACGTGCGCACGCCCGAAGAGTTCGCACGCGGCTCCCTGCCCGGCGCGGTGCACGCCCCCGGCGGCCAGCTCATACAGGCGACCGACCAGTGGGTAGGGGTGCGCAACGCGCGCCTCGTGCTCGTCGATGGCGAAGGCATTCGCGCGCCGGTGGTGGCGAGCTGGCTGAAACAGCTCGGGTGCGACGTCGTGGTGCTCGAAGGCGGGGTCAGTGCGAAGGTGAACGCCGAGCGCGCGCCGCAGCCGCGCCTGCCGAAAGTGGCGCCGATCACGCCGGAAGCGTTGAAGCAGGCGCTCGATGTAGGGGGTTGTACGGTCTTCGATCTGCGGCCGAGCATGAGTTTTCGCGAGGCGCACATACCGCGCACCCGCTGGAGCATCCGCTCACGGCTGGTGGAGGACGCGCGCGGCGCGCGCGAGCCGCTGGTGCTCGTCTGCGATGACGTCGACGTGGCGAGACTGGCCGCCGCCGACCTGCTGGAAGCACACCATCGCGCCGTCAGAATCCTCGAGGGAAGTCTCGGCGCATGGACTGACGCGGGTTTACCGACCGAAGCGTCTCCGCAGAGTCCCGCCGACGGCGAGTGCATCGACTATCTGTTCTTCGTGCACGACAGGCACGCGGGCAATCGTGAAGCGATGAAGCAATATCTAGCGTGGGAAACCGGGCTGATCGCCCAGCTCGACGCGGAAGACCGTAAGCTCTTCCGCGTCGGGACAGCCTGACGCGGCTTAGATGCCCGCGCAGCGGCTGACCGGCGGCACGTAGACCACCGGCACTGACACCGCTTCCGGGGCCACGTTGTCGGCACCGCCACCCTGCTTTTTGCCTGCGCCTGCACGAACGTTCGATTTGATTTTCATGTCCTGCTCCTTGCTTGAAACGCGTGCGGGATGCACGCCGATCGGTCGGCCCCATGCCTTCCAATCCCGCGAGGTGCGGCCGATTCGCATCGGACGTTGATCACCTTGTTGGATTGAATGGTAGCGAGCGGCCTTGCGGCGCAACACGTCCAAAGTGCGCGATTTTGAGGTACTGAACGTCGGGCATGAATCGCGACGTTGGTCGGATCGCTCGAGCGGCGCGGTTCACGCCGCCCACCTTCCTCGAGCGGCGCGGTTCACGCCGCCTCCGCGTTCCTTACGCGGCGCCGGCTCACGCCGCGCCGACCTTCTTCATCATCGCCTTGGTGATCGACTGCTTCACGTCGAAGAAGTCCGCCCACGGATCTTTCTTCATCGTCTTCAGGCGATCGGGAACGTTCCTGATGTTGAAGTAGTCCTCGCGCACCTCGGTCGCGAGCTCCTCCCATGCGATCGGGGTCGCCACCGGCGCGTTCCTGCGCGCACGCAGCGAATACGCCGCGATCGCCGTCGCACCGTCGGCGTTACGCAGATAGTCGATGAAGATCTTCCCCGTGCGCTTGGATTTCGAAACGGTGGCGGTGAAGCGATCGGGGAACGAGCGCACGAGGAGCTCGGCGATCGACTTGGTGAACTGCTTGGTCTCGTCCCAGCCGAAAGACGGTTTGATCGGCAGGACCACGTGCAGCCCTTTGCCTCCGGTCGTCTTGATGAACGTGCGCAGACCCAGCTCTTCGAGCAGGGTTTTCAGGAGATGGACGCCTTCGACGAGCGTTTCCCACGAGATGCCGTCGGCGGGATCGAAATCGAACACCAGGCGGTCAGGGCACGTGAGCTTCGGCGCACTGGAACCGAACGGGTGCAGCTCGAGCGCGCCGATCTGCACCAGCGCGACGAGCGCCGGCAGCGAGTTCGCCATCATGTACAGCGTCGGTCCGTTGCTCTCCTGCACGGTGACGCGCTCGATCAGCGGATCGACTTTCGCGTCGGGGTGCTTCTGGAAGAAACACTGCTTCTCCCAGCCGTTCGGGCACCGCACCAGCGTCAGCGGGCGGTCGCGCAACTGCGGCAGTATCCAGTCGGCGATCGTCTGGTAGAAAAGCGCGAGATCGCGCTTGGTCACGCCCGCTTCGGGGTACAGCAGCTTGTCCGGATTGCTGAGCTTGATACCGGCGACGCTGTTGTTCTCGCTCTTGTCCGGCGGCGCTGCAGGCGTCGATGGCGCGCGCTTCTTCGCACGGCTGGTCGAAGGTTTCTCCGGTGCGGCGGTGGTCTGCGCGCGAGCGCTCGTCTTCGCCGCTTTCGCCGACGCACTCGCTTTGGTCTTCTTCGCTTTCGACGGCGCGGGCTCTTCAGCGATCTCGTCCGTCGGCGCCGCACGCTCGCGCACCACGTCGGACGCTTTCTTGTCTTCGCGCAGCCCCTGGAACGACGGGTGGCGCAAAGTCCCGTCGTTGGTCCATTCGGTGAACTCGACTTCGGCGACGAGCTCGGGCCTGATCCAGTGCGCGCCCTTGGCCTCGTAGCCTCGCGGCGGATTGCTGAACGCCGGCTGCTTGACTTCGAGCGCCTGCAGCTGCTTGTGCATCGCCTTCAGGGTCGCGTCGTTGAATCCGGTCCCGACCTTGCCTGAATAGCGCAGGGAGCCGTCGGCCTCGTAGACGCCGAGCAGCAGCGCGCCGAATCCGACACGCGCGCCTTCGGGATCGGTATAGCCGCCGATCACCAGCTCTTGCCGCATGGTGCACTTGACCTTGAGCCAGTCGCGGCCTCGGCCGCCGAGATACGCCGACTGAGCGCGCTTGGAGATCATCCCTTCGAGCTTGAGGCTGCACGCCTGCCTGAAGAACTCGGCGCCGGAGCCTTCGATGTGGGTGCTCAGGCGCAGCGCCGAAGGCGCGCCCGCCAGCAGCGACTCGAGCACGCGCTTGCGTTCGAGCAGCGGGGCGCCGCGAAGGTCGTAGCCGTTCAGGTACATGAGGTCGAACGCGAAATAGTGGAGCTTGCCCGCGTGATCGGCGGAGAGCGCGTTCTGCAGCGCCTGGAAGCTGGTGCGCCCGTCGGCTTCCATCACCACGACCTCGCCGTCGAGCCACGCGGTGTCGACCGGCAGGCGCGCCACGCAGCGCGCGATCGACAGAAAGTTCGCCGTCCAGTCCTTGCCGTTGCGCGAGATCATCTGCACCTGGCCGTTCTCGATCCGGCACAGCATCCGGTAGCCGTCGAGCTTCATCTCGTGCACCCACTCCGCGCCCGCCGGCGCTTCCTTGACGAGGGTCGCGAGCTCGGGTTCGATGAAATCGGGAAAAGGCGCTTTGCGCGCGCCTTTCAGTGCCGCGGCGTCGAACTTCGGCTGCTGTTTTTTTACTGCGCCGGTCTTCACGTTCTCCGCGACCGATTTGTTCGAATGCCAGACCCGGTCAGGATCGGCCGCGATCTCCTCCAGGCTGCGGCCGCTCGCGACGCTGTTCGGCTCGTCGTCGACGACCGCCCCTTCCGCTTCGGGTCTGGCGTGCGCGTCGCGCTCCTTGATGAGGAACCACGCCTTGTCCTTGTCATACTTGCCGCCGTGGCTGCGAACGAGCATCCAGCCGCCGTGCAGCTTCTCGCCGTCGAGCTCGAACTTGAGCCTGCCTTTCTTGTAGTCCGCGGCCGGGTCGCCTTTGGGGGTCCACACCCCGCGATCCCACAGGAGCACGGTGCCCGCGCCGTACTGTTTCGGGGGGATCGTGCCTTCGAAGTCGCCGTATTCGATCGGGTGGTCTTCGACGTGCATCGCCAGGCGCTTGACCGCCGGATCGTAGCTGGGACCTTTCGGTACCGCCCAGCTCAGCAGGACGCCGTCGAGCTCGAGGCGAAAGTCGTAGTGCATGTGGCTCGCGCGGTGCTTCTGGATGACATACACCAGCGCCTTGCCCTGGTTCCTGACGACCTTGCCCTTGGGTTCGGGGGTGATGCCGAAATCGCGTTTCTTGTTATAGAGCTCGAGTGCCATGACGTAAGGTCCTTGACCGACGTGATTACGTGGGCTCGGATGCAAAAATCGGGCGCGCAGGCACGCGAGGCCTTGACCGCGGCCGCCATCTGCCCGGAACATCCGGGCGCCGGCTCGAACAAGAACGCGGACCGATTCCCCACTGACCGTCGGCGCACCCGGAGGAAGAATGCAGGACATCATCGACCGCGGTCTCACCGAAGAACAACGCATGATGCGCGAAACCCTGCGCGCGTTCGTGGATGTCGAGGTCATCCCTTTCATCCGCAAGAACTGGCAGCTCGAATGGGACATGAAGCCCGAGAACCGGCCTTCGGTCGAGCTGCTGCAAGGCGCCCACAAGATAGGCGTGCGCGCGCTCGGGATACCCGAGGAGTTCGGCGGCACGCCGCTCGATCCGAAGACCGAAGTCCAGACTTTCGCGATGATCTCCGAGGAGATCGCCCGCGGCGATTCGGGGCTGGCCGACAAGCTCGTGCAGATCTGGAAGATCTCGATGCTCCTGCGCAACATCGCGCCGCGGCATCTGCAGGAACGCTGGTTCCCGCGCATCGTCGAAGACCCCACTTTCCTGCTCGCGCACTGCCTCACCGAGCCTCGCGGCGCGTCGGACCGATGGCTGCCGTACGACGTCCCCGAAGCGATGATGCACACCCGCGCGGTGAGACAAGGCGACCGCTGGGTCATCAACGGCCGCAAGCAGTTCATCACCAACGGCTACGACGCGAAGCTCTACGTCGTCTACGCCACGACCACGCCCGGCGCAGGCATCACCAGAGGCACCTCGAGCTTCCTCGTGCCCCGCGACACGCCCGGGCTGACGGTGATGCGCTGCAATGAGACGATGGGCGGGCGTTTCATGAACAACGGCGAGATCGTCTTCGAAGACTGCGCGGTGCCCGCCGACCATTGCCTGGTCGA
>JAQGNC010000561.1 GCA_028292065.1 Betaproteobacteria bacterium | reverse complement strand
TCTTCAGCGCGCGGTCCGCGAAGCTGTTGTCGAACGTCTGCGCGAGGTCGATCTTCGCCTTCTGCACTTCAGGCACGAACTGCACGAGCACCTTGTGCACGTTCTGCGCGCCTTCCAGCGAGAAGCGGCCGTCGGGCGAATAGCCTTCCTTGTTCTTCATGAGCGAGCCGCGGTAGAGCGCGAGGTCGGAGCCGTAATACTCCTTCGGCACCGTCGCGATCACGTCGTCGACGCTCGCCGAGCGCAGCCACACGACCGCGCGAACCATCGCGTTCACCACCGCCTGCGCGGTGTTCGGATTCTTCTTCACCCACTCCGCCGGCGCGTAAATGCAGCCCGCGTGATACGCGCCGCCGTACATCTCCTTCATGCCTTTGGCAGTACGGGTGTCGACGATCACGACCATGTCGCCGTCGGTCTCGAGCTTGGTGATGACCGGATCGAGGTTCGACATCGCGTCGATGTTGCCGTGCTTCATCGCCGCGACCGCACCGGCCGACGCGCCGACCAGGATCGCGGAAAAGTCGTCGGGCTTCAGCCCCGCCTTGACCGCGAGGTTCTGCACCGCCATGTGCGTGCTCGATCCGGGGGCGGTCACGCCGACCTTCATGCCTTTCAGGTCCGCCGGCGACTTGAACTGCGCCGCCTTGGCTTTGCTCACGCCGATGACGATGCCGTTGTAACGCCCCTGCAGCGCGATGCCGACGATCGGCTGGCCTTTGGCGTGCATGTTGATCGTGTGCTCGTATGCGCCGGAAACGATGTCGGCGCTGCCGCCGACCATCGCCTGCAGCGCTTTGGCGCCGCCGGGGAAATCGACGATCTCGACGTCGAGGCCTTCGTTCTTGAAGTAGCCTTTACGCTCCGCGATCGTCAGCGGCAGGTAATACAGGAGGCTTTTGCCGCCGACCGCGACGGTGATTTTCTTCTTCTCGAGGTTCTGGGCACCGGCTACGCCCGCGGAAACGAGCGCGACGAGGGCGAGTGTGAAAATCTTCAGTGAGCGCATTCTTCCTCCGTTGGTCTTACGTCAAAATGGGTCCTGGCCTGCGCCAGGACGACGTCGTTTCGCGTCATTCCGGACCGCGCACAGCGCGAGGTGATCCGGAATCCATTTTCAAACGGTCCGTGATTATATGACCCCTCGCGCTTTCAAAGCGTCCCGCTGCGCTTCGTCGTAACCGAGACGCGTCAGGACCTCTGCATTGTGCTCGCCGAGCTTCGGCCCGAGCCAGCGCGTCTCTCCCGGCGTGTCCGAGAGCTTCGGCACGATCCCGGGGATCTTCATCGGCGTGCCGTCGGGCAGCTTCCACTGCTCGAGCATCCTGCGCGCGGCGTAGTGCGGGTCGTTCACGATGTCTTCGGCGTCGTAGACGCGGCCCGAAGGCACCTCGGCGCGCTCGAGTGCTTCGAGGAGCGCATCGAGATCGTGCTCGCGAGTCCACGTCTCGATCGCGTAGTCGAGCTCCCGGGCGCGCGGCGCGCGGCCGTCATTGGTCGCGAGCGTCGGGTCGTTCGCGAGATCGCCGCGCCCCATCGCCGTCATGAGGCGCTTGAAGATCGAGTCGTTGTTCGCGCCGATGATGACGAACTTGCCGTCGCGCGTGGGATAGGTATTGGATGGCGTGATCCCCGGCAGCTCGTTGCCCGCGCGCTCGCGCTTGAAACCGAGCACGTCGAACTCGGGGATGAGGCTCTCCATCATGTTGAAGACCGCCTCGTAGAGCGCCACGTCGACGTACTGCCCTTTGCCGCCGTTCACGTTGCGCTGGTGCAGCGCCATCATCGCGCCGATGACGCCGTGCAGCGCCGCGATCGAGTCCCCGATCGAAATGCCGAGACGCACCGGAGGCCGATCGGGATAACCGGTCACGTAACGCATGCCGCCCATCGACTCGGCGACGACGCCGAAACCCGGCCGGTCGCGATACGGGCCGTCCTGCCCGAAACCCGAAAGCCTCACCATCACCAGCCGCGGGTTGACCGCGGAGAGCTGAGGCCAGCCGATGTTCCACTTCTCGAGCGCGCCGGGGCGGAAGTTCTCGACGACGACGTCGGCCTGCGCCGCGAGCTTGCGAACGATCTCCTGCCCTTCGACCGAGCGCAGGTTGAGCGTCACCGATTTCTTGTTGCGCGCCTGCGTGTACCACCACAGCGACGTCCCCTGATACATCTTGCGCCACTGCCGCAACTGGTCGCCGCCTTCGGGCGCTTCGATCTTGATCACCTCCGCGCCGAAATCGCCAAGCATCCGCGAGCACAGCGGCCCCGCGATGAGCGTCCCGAGCTCGAGGACTTTGATACCCGCGAGAGGTCCTGCGCCTGCTTCGTTCAAGATGAGCTCCGACCGCTATGTGTTGCGAAGGGGCTAACCTTGCCAAAACAGGTCGGGCGACGCAAGGCTCGTGAGAGATCGCGCAGCTGAAAACGAGCGAGCCCGGGGCGGTGCCCGGGCTCGGTGTCGGCAGCGTCTCAGGAGGTCAATACTCGCGCCGACGCGAGAAGAGGTGCAACGGATGTACCGTGCTCGCGCCGACAAGCATCCTTCAACGCGGCGTGCTGGAACTCGGCGCCGGTTTGATCTGGGTATCGCTGCTCACCGCGGTGCCCGCGGCAGGGCTCGCTGTCTGGCCGGCCGCTGCATTGCCACGGGTGGCGCCTGTGTTTTGATTCGCGGAAGTGCTCTGGTTGGTCGTTCCGCTCGCGTTGATGTTGGCGTTGGTTCCAGTACCGCTGCCGCTCGCAGTACCGCTCGCCGCAGAAGGACTGGTGCTGGTGCCGCTCCCGGCGCCCGCGCTGTTCCCGGTGCCGCTGCCTGCAGCCGTGCCGCTTCCACTCGTGCCGCTGCCGCCCGGCGAGCCCGCCACGCTGGCCTTCGTGTCGGTGGCGGTTCCCGCCTGCGGGTTCGTCGACTGGCCTGCACTCGCATTGCCCTTCGCCGCATTGACGTTCTGGTTGGCGTTCGTGTTCTGGTTGGTGTTGGCGTTGGTGTTCTGGTTGGTGTTCGTCGGTGTAAACGTGTTGTTATAGACCGGAGCTTGACCGGTGCCCGGCGGTACGCCCGCACAGCCGGCGACCGCAGCGACCGCGGCTGCGATCAGGGTCGAATATGTCGCATTCATGTGCCTCTCCTCACAAAAGGTTGCTGCGGGGTGGGCAGCAGCTTGCGTGCCTGAGGCCGGCCGCGAACTCATTCGATGATGAAACCGGCGGCACTGAAACGCAGGTTCCGCGGGTGCATGACATCGGCGTGTTCCGTATGCGTCGCGTATGTCGCCTCACACAGACAACTCACGCGCTCCCAGATGGCTTTGGAGACAACGGTGTAGGCCTCTATCCACAGGAGCGCTTCTAACCGACGTCGTCGAGCAGGGACAGCGCGCGCGGATTTCGGCGACCGCGCTGATGACTGACACGCGGCGAGTGACATCACAGTCACACAGTAAAACACCGCCAGCTTTGCGGCACTACTTCCGCAGCTCCGTCGAATCGCGCAGTGCCGGGCACACAACCTGCACGATAGATAGTGGCAATTTCACTGAGGAGAAGCCAATGAAACATTCCCGAAGCATTATCGCCGGCGCCGTTTTCGCCGCCCTGAGCACTGCTGCGTTCGCACAAAACACCACGTCGAGCACGGACGCGAGTCAGGCCTCGCAGACGAACCCGATCCAGTCGGTGAATCCGAGTGCAGCGACGGGCGTTCAGTCGAACGCGGACGTGAGCGGCAA
>JAQGNC010000480.1 GCA_028292065.1 Betaproteobacteria bacterium | reverse complement strand
AGCTGGGCGTAGCCGCGGTCGCGTCCGCGCTCACTGCGGCCGACGACGTGCTCGCCGCACGCCGCAGGTCGCCGCGCGTCGTGAACGAGGTCGTCCGCGAGCGCGTCGCAGCGGCGGACGCAGCGCTCGCGGAGCGTCGCAGCCCATTCAGCGTGCGCATCGCGAAGCAGCGCGAGCGCCTCCAGCTCCCCCTGCTCCCGACCACGACCATCGGTTCGTTCCCGCAGACTCGCGAAATCCGTGAGGCTCGCGCGCAGTATCGGCGACGGGAGATCGGTGCGGCCGCGTACCTGCAGCGCATACGCGCCGAGATCGCGGACGCGGTCAGGAGGCAGGAAGCCCTGGGCCTCGACGTGCTCGTCCACGGCGAAGCCGAGCGCAACGATATGGTCGAATACTTCGCGGAATACCTGTGGGGTTACGCCGTCACTGCCGAAGGATGGGTGCAAAGCTACGGATCGCGCTGTGTGAAGCCGCCGATCGTCTACGGTGACGTCTACCGGTCCGAGGCCATCACCGTAGACACCGCGCGGTATGCGCAGTCGCTGACCTCGAAACCGCTCAAAGGCATGCTCACCGGCCCCGTCACGCTCCTGCAGTGGTCTTTCGTGCGCGACGACCAGCCGCGATCGGTCACTGCGCTGCAGATTGCGCTCGCGGTGCGCGACGAAGTCGAAGACCTCGAGAAAGCCGGCATCCGCGTGATCCAGATTGACGAACCCGCGCTGCGCGAAGGACTGCCGCTGAAGCGCAGCGAGTGGCCCGCTTATCTCGCGTGGGCGACGAACGCTTTCAGGACCGCGGCCGCGGTCGCTGACGATGCGACCCAGATCCACACCCACATGTGCTACGCCGAGTTCAACGACATCCTGCCGGCGATCGCAGCGCTCGACGCCGACGTGATCACGATCGAGACTTCGCGCTCGAACATGGCGCTGCTCGATGCGTTCGGCGCTTTCGAGTATCCGAACGACATCGGCCCCGGGGTGTACGACATCCACTCGCCGCGAGTGCCGCAGACCTCGGAGATGCTGCGGCTGCTGCGGCGCGCGGCGGCGCTGATCCCGCCTGAACGGCTATGGGTGAACCCGGACTGCGGCTTGAAGACGCGCGGCTACGCGGAAGTCGAGCCCGCGCTGCGCGCGATGGTCGAGGCGGCGCGTGAGTTGAGGAGGGAACTCGCCCCGGATTAAAGCCTCAACGCGAAGGACGCGAAGGAAAAACAAAAAACAGTTCATGCTTTTCGTTCGATATTGCTTTTGATCTCCTTCGCGTCCTTCGCGTCCTTCGCGTTGAAGCTGTGCTGCAAGGGATTGCGTTTAGCCGGGGGCTCGCCTGTCACTCCGGCTTGATGCCCGCCACCTGCACCAGCTTCGTGATCCGCTCGAAATCCCCGCGGAAGAACCGATCGAAAGCCTGCGCGCTTTCGCTGCCCGCGGGGGTCATCCCCTGCGCCGCGTATGCCTTGACCACGTCGGGGTCGGCGAGCGCTTTCTGGATGCTCGCGTGCAGCTTGTCGACCGCCGCGCGCGGCGTGCCGCGTGGAACGAACACCCCGTTCCAGCTCGTGTACTCGTAACCCGGCACGCCCGCTTCGTCGACCGTGGGACTGTCGGGAAGCAGCAACGAGCGCTGCTTCGACGAAATCGCGAGCGCCCGCACGCGCCCCGATTTGATGTGGCCGACGAGCGCCGCGGCGGGGGCGATGCACCACTGCGCCTCGCCGCCGACCACTGCCGCGGCCATCGGGCCGCCGCCTTTATACGGCACGTGCACGGTGTTGATTCCCGCGAGCGTGTTGAACATTGTCCCCGCGAGATGGCTCGACGAGCCCACGCCGGCCGAAGACATGTTGAGCTTTCCGGGCTGGGCTTTCGCGAGCGCGACCAAGTCCTTCAGGTTCTTCGCCGCGACCGAGGGATGGACGACCAGCACCGCGTCCGCGTTGACGAGATTCGACACTGCCGCGAAATCCTTCAGCGCGTCGAAAGGCAGGCTGCGGTAAGTAAAGCGCGACACGATCATCGAGCTCGAAGCGCCCACCAGCGCGGTATAGCCGTCGGGCGCGGCACGCGCGGCGAGCTCGATGCCGATCGTTCCGCCCGCGCCGCCGCGATTGTCGATCACGACCTGCTGGCCGAGCACTTCCGAAAGCTTCGGCGTCACGATCCGCGCGATCGTGTCGAGCGACGAGCCTGCCGATTGGGCGGCGATGACGCGTATGGGACGGGAGGGATAGGACTGGGACTGCGGCTGGGCGGCGAACGCGGGGGGCACCGAACAGCACGCAAGCAGGACGACGACCGCTGACCGACGCTTCATACCCACTCCTCCTCGACTCGTGGAAACGATCGAAATACGGCGCTGTGACGCTCTTGAGGCCAGGTTACGGGGCGGATGGCCAAGCCGCAACTCAGGTGGCGCAGCGCGAAGCGCGACGGCGCCACATCAGCCACAGCGTCGCGCCCGCCGCCAAGACCAGGAACGGAATCGATCCGTAGTTGACCGCGTGCCACCCGCTCTTCTGCAGCAGCACGCCGGAAGAGGTCGACGAGATCGCCATCGTGCAGAACACCATGAAGTCGTTCGCCGCCTGCGTCTTGGCGCGCTCGGCCGGCGTGTGGCTTTCGGTGAGCAGCGCCGAGCCTCCGACGTACATGAAGTTCCAGCCGATGCCGAGGAGGAAGAGCGCCGCCCAGAAGTTCAGCAGCGCGGTGCCGGCCACCGCCGCGGCGATGCAGCCGAGCAGGATCACGACGCCGGTGAGGATGACGTTGAGCACGCCGAAGCGGTCGATCAGAGAGCCGGTGAAAAACGACGGGCCGTACATGCCGATCATGTGCCACTGCAGAACGAAAGCCGCGTCGTTGAAGTGATGATCGTGAGCGCGCATCGCGAGCGGCGTCGAGGTCATCATCAGGTTCATGATGCCGTACGACAGCATCGCCGCGAGCGCCGCGACGATGAACGCCGGCTGGGACATGATCTGCGCCAGCGGACGTCCGGAGTCCTTGCGCTCGCGCGCAGAAAGCGTCGGTATGTCGAGCCGGGTGAGCAGCACGGTTGCGACCAGGCACACGCAGGCGAGCGAGAGGTAGGCGCCGAGATAGGCATGCGAGTCGAACGCGAAAGTGGTCCGCTTCGCCATCTCGGGACCGAAGATGCCGCCGACGATCCCGCCGGCGAGCGTGAGGGAGATCGCTTTTGCGCGGAAGCCGGGGTCGGCGGCGTCGGCCGCGGCGAAGCGATAGTACTTGCCGAAAGCGGTATACATCCC
>JAQGNC010000470.1 GCA_028292065.1 Betaproteobacteria bacterium | reverse complement strand
TTCACCGTTTCCCCGCGGTTGAGCGCGAGGATGGCGAATGCACAGGCGCCGCTCAGTGCGACTGCGGCCCAGCCGATGCGGGCGAGCATTGGTTTCACGAGACCTCCTTGTCCTCTCGCCAGGCGCGGCAGCAGGATGACGGCGCCTGCAGGTTTCCTGGGACTATTGGAAAAGCGTGCCTGCCGTGCGGTAGAGTCGGCGGGTTTCAGCATCGAACCGAATGGCCACGCGCATGAGCTCCACCGAAAGATCCGCCTCCCCCGTCCCATCGCGCGTCCGCGCGGTCTTCGTCGACGCCAGCCCGGCGTTGGCCGAGCTCGCCGCCCGCCTGCACCGCTCCAGCGACCCTGAGCTCGCGATACACCGCGATCCCGATGTACAGCCGCAGCAACTCCCGGAAATCCTCGACGGCGCCGCCATCGCGCTCATCGACCACACCGCGCTGCCGATAGACGTCGCCCGCAGCTGCCGCGGGCTGCAACACGTGGTTTTCCTGGGTACCGGCGCGCGCAGCTACATGGACCCCGAGGCGCTCGACGGGATCGGCATCACGGTGCACACGATCAAAGGCTACGGCGACACCGCGGTCGCCGAATGCGCGTTCGCACTGATGTGGTCCGCCGCGAAAGGGGTCGCCCGGATGGACCGCGAGATGCGCGCGGGCAACTGGCTGCGAACCGACGGCATCCAGCTCACCGGAAAAACGCTCGGACTGATCGGCTTCGGCTCGATCGCCGCTGAGCTCGCGCGGCTCGCGCTCGGCTGCGGGATGAAAGTGCTGGCGTGGAACCGCACGCCGAAGTCATGCCCCGGCGTGGATTTCGTCGATCTCCAGCGCCTCCTCGCCGACAGCGACGTCGTGTCGCTGCACCTGCTGCTCAACGATGAGACCACTGGGTTTCTCTCGCGCGAACGGATCCGGGCGATGCGTCGCGGCGCGATCCTCATCAACACCGCGCGCGGCGCGCTCGTCGACGAGGCCGCGATGATCGAAGCGCTGCGCGTCAGCCATCTCGCGCACGCCGGGCTCGACGTCTACACCGTCGAGCCGTTGCCGCCTGGACACGCGCTGACGGCGCTGCCGAACGTGACGCTCACGGCGCATTCGGCGTTCAGAACGCCCGAGGCGAGCGTCAACCTAATCGAGGCGGCGCTCGAGCACTGCCGGCGCATCGCAGGATTCGGCATGATGATGTAGCGCAGGCGCCTCGCCTGCAGCCGCTGCAGGTTCCGGATCACGCAGCGATGGGGGAAACACCGCTGCAGGCGAGGCGCCTGCGCTACGAGGACTGCTGCAGGCGGGGCGCCTGCGCTACGGATGCACCGGGGCACACGCGTTGCTATGGGGACGATACCGGGGCCGGCACCTGCCTCGGCAATCGTTCGTATCCAGGAGTGACCCCATGGCCAGTGTGCGCGAGCACGTCTACAAGGACAGGCACATCCGCATCATCATCAATCAGTCGGGCAACGAATATCTGGGGGTCTTCGAGATCGAGGGAATGAAGCCTCCCCCTGCGACCGCGACAGGCCCGGAGACGCATTCAGCAGACGCGGCGTTCCAGTCGGCGAAGCGCAAAGCGGAAGAATACATAGACGCCCACGGTGCGGGGGCGCCGGCGAAGGACTGAAGGCCGAGTCCGAAGGCTCAGCAGGCGTGCGCGCGCACGCTTGTCTCCCTCGCGGCCGGTACGCCCTCTGCGCCCCTATTCAGTCTCGAGGTCGTCGGCGCTCGCCTCTTCCCGATAGCCGTTCCCGCGCGCATCGGCGACACACTCGCGCCGCGTCAGGAAAGCGCATTTCGACGCGGCGTCACCGTCTTCGCCGAAGTGTTTCCAGTGCCACAAGCCCGAGTCGTCTTCGTGGATCGACCAGCGCCCGGGCTCTTCGGTCACCGGCACGACCGTCATCGTGATCTGCCCGCCGCGTCCGCGCCGGGGCACGACCTCGAAGCCGTTCGCCTTCGCATCCGCCTCGCATTCGCCGCGGGTATCGAAGCCGTCGCTCACGTTCACCGTGTGCTTGTCGGCGGTGCGCAACTCCCAGATCCACTTGCCGGATATGGTCGTTCTGATGTGCAGTCTGGGACCGGTCGTTTTCATCGCGACCGGATTCTACCCGACGCGTCTCAGATCAGCTTGAGCAGCGCCTGCAGCACGTCGGGGTCGACCGGCTTCACCAGATGCGAGTCGAAGCCCGACGCGGTGGCTTTTTCGCGGTCGGTGTCGCGGCCGTAACCGGTCAGCGCGATCAGCCTGACCCCGCGGGCCCAGTCGTCGTCGAGGCTGCGTATGTGGCGCGCGACCTCGTAGCCGCTCAATCCCGGCAGCCCGATATCGATGAGCGCGACGTCCGGCCGGATGGCGTCGGCGCGCTCGAGCCCGTCAGGACCCGACTCCGCGTAATCGACCCCGTGGCCCCACAGGTTGAGGAGCAGGCCGAGCGATTCGCGGATGTCCGGATTGTCCTCGATCACCAGTACGCGCTTGGTCGATCCGGGGGCGGCTTCCGAGGCGGCGGGCTTCCTGTCCGCGGCCGTGGCGTCCTGCCGGGGAAAGGTGACAGTGAACTGCGCGCCGCGGTTACGTCCTTCGCTCGCGACGCGTATCGTCCCGCCGTGCAGCTCGACCAGGCGCTTGACGATGGTCAGACCGATGCCGAGGCCGCCCTGCGAACGCTCGAGCGTGTTGGCATCCTGTGTGAAGAGATCGAAAACGCTGCCCAGCATCTTCGCGTCGATGCCGATCCCGCTGTCGCGCACGGTGAGCGACGCGTCGGCGCCGGCGCAAGCGGCTTTCACGATGATCGTACCGCCTTCCGGCGTGAATTTCGCCGCATTGGTCACGAGGTTGCAGATGATCTGCTCGAGGCGCACCGGATCGGCGCGTATGTAGGCGGGCTCGCGGGAAAGCTGCAGCTCGAGCGTCTGGTTGCGCGCAGCGATCATCGGCTGGCAGGTCTCGGCTGCCGCCGCGGTCGCGGCGTTCAGGTCGAGGCCGCGCATCTTCAGCTGAACCTTGCCGAGCTCGAGGCGCGAGACGTCCAGCAGGTCGTCGACGAGCCTCGCCATGTGGGTGACCTGGCGCTCCATCAGGTCGCGCGTCTTGATGAAGAGCGGGTTGTCGATGTCGAGCCGCTTCATGAGATACGCGGCGTTGCGCATCGGCGCGAGCGGGTTGCGCAGCTCGTGGCTCAGCATCGCCAGGAACTCGTCGCGCTGGCGCAGCGCGTGCGAACGCTGCTCGAGCAGCTCGCGCACCTGGAACTGCCGCTGCCTCGCGCGCAGGCCCACGCGCACCGCCGAGACGAGGCTGACCGGATTCATCGGGCGTTCGAGCACCGCGACGTTGCCCGACTCGGGGAACACGCGCTCGACCAGCGCCCCGAGCGCGGCTCCCTGGCTCGCGAGCAGCACCAGCGGCAGGTCCGACCACGGCGGCTGCGCCGCGAGCATGCTCAGGAAATCGTCGATGTCCGGGTGGACGAGCGCTTCTTCGACCAGCACGGCGCAGCCCACGTCGCCCGGGGCGAGCTTGCACAGCTCGCCGAGCGACGGGCACGCCCGGCCGGGGATTCCCGCCTCGTGCAGAAACGACAGCGCCACCCGCGCATCGGTTTCGCTGGGGGTGACGATGATTGCTGCGGAAGTCTCCACGTCGTTCGAGCGGTCAGCGGCCGGCGCCCGGGGGCTCTTTGCTGCTGCCGACGAACGTGGGCACACCGGTCAGCACGCCTTCGAAGTCGCTGAGCGCGTCTCCGATGCGGATACCCGACGGCGTCATGTCGAGCTCGCGGATCGTGGCCTCATGGGCGCCGCTGCGCTTCTTGATGATCGATATGGCTTTGCGCACCGACCCTCGCGCTTCGAAATACCGCGTCAGGATGACCGTGTCGGCGAGGTAGCTCACGTCGACCGGCACGCCCATCGCGCCGATGAGGCCCTGTTGCGCGAGCGTCATGATCGTCACCACGCCGCGCTGGTTGAGAAAGCTCAGGAGCTCGTGCAGGTGCAGGTTGATGTAATCCTCCTGCGGCATCGCGTTGACGTAGCCGTTCAGGCTGTCGAGCACGATCATGCGTGTCCCTTGTTTCTCCACACACTCGACGATCTTGTTCGCGAGCTCGCCCGGCGCGATCTCCGCGGGGTCGATCTGCTGCACCGTGAGCGTGCCTGCCTCCATGTGAGCCTTGAAGTCCAGACCCATCGCGTGCGCGCGCCTGAAAAGGGTGTGGACGTTTTCGTCGAAGGCGAAAAAGATGACTTTCTCGCCGCGGGACGCTGCCGCATGGACGAACACGCTCGCAACGGTCGACTTGCCGCTTCCGGCAGGGCCCATCAGCAGGTTGCTGGTTCCGGCATCGAGGCCGCCGCCCACCAGGGCGTCGAGCTCGGCATTGCCGCTCGAGAGCGTCCCATCCTTGAAAACGACCGGATATTCGGCCGCCACGAGCCGCGGAAAGAGCATGAGGCCGCCGCGATTGATCACGTAATCGTGGTTGCCTTCGATGAAACG
>JAQGNC010000349.1 GCA_028292065.1 Betaproteobacteria bacterium | reverse complement strand
GCCCGGGCGGTTGTCGACGATTAACTGCTGGCCGAGCAGCTGGCGCATTTCTTCGCCGAGATTGCGCGCGATGAAATCGCCCGATCCGCCGGGCGGGAAACCGACGACCAGGCGGATCGGCCGCTCCGGCCACTGCGCGGCCTGGACCGGCGGCAGCGATGCGGCCGCGACGACGCTCAACAGCAGGGTGACGACGGTGCGCATGCGACTGGCTCCGGTGAGTGGCCGGCCCGAGTTTGACTTCGGCATCGATCACTGGCAAGTTCGCGATGCTCAAGCCGCGCCGTCACGCGGCATTCGAACAAGGAGGACGCAGTATGAGCGGCACGTATCCCAACCAGGGTCCGCAGGACATCGGCGGCGTCGAAGCCGGCCCTGTGGACACTCTCGACCACGGCATGAAGTTCTGGGAGCGCCAGGCGAACAGCCTGCGCTCGGTGCTGCAGCGGAACAAGATCATGCGCACCGACGAGCTGCGCCGCGCCGCCGAAGATCTCGGCCCGCGCTATTCGCAACTCGCGTATTTCGAGATCACGACGTCCGCGTTGCGCACCGTGCTGCTCGAAAAAGGACTGATCACCGAGGACGAGCTCAAAGCGAAGATGGACGAAGTGCGGGCGCGCTTCAATGTCCCGGACGAGATGGAGTCGCCGCTGAAAAAAGGCGCGGCGCGATGAGCGCGGTGCAAACCCAGGCCGCGCTGCCTTCGACCTACACGCCCGCGCCGGGCCGGCGTTTCAACGTGGGCGACACGGTGGTCATCAAACGGGCGTTTCCCCCGGGACATCGCCGCACCCCGTGCTACATCCGCGGCAAGACCGGCGTCATCGAACGCGTTTGCGGCGAGTTCCCGAACCCCGAAGAGCTCGCCTACGGCTTCGACGGCGAGCCCAAGAAAGTGCTGTATCGGGTGCGCTTCGCGCAGAAGGAAGTGTGGCCGGAATATCGCGGCCCCGACCACGACATCATCGAAATGGAAATCTTCGAGCACTGGCTCGAAGCGGCAGGGGTCTGACCCCGGCTTGGGGTCTGACCCCGGTTTTTCGGGGTCAGGCCCCGGTTTGATCCCGGGCGTCTGACCCCGGTTTGATCCCAGACAACAGGACCAGCGAAATGAGCGAATACAAGTACGACTACTACGCCGACAAGAAGCTGAAGGAGCGCGACGGCCATCATCACGACCACGGCGACCACACCCACGACCACGATCACGACGACCACGCGCCGGTCACCGAGCACGACGACGGCCCGCCGAGCGAGTACGAGATCATGAGCCGCGCGATGCAGGAGCTGCTCGAGGAAAAAGGCGTCGTCACCGCGGAGCAGGTGAGGCGCCGCATGGAAGTGTTCGAAGAGGATTTCCCGTATCGCGGCTCTAAGCTGGTCGCGCGCGCCTGGACAGACCCCGCGTTCAAGCAGCGCCTGCTGGACGACGGCAAAGCGGCGTGCGCCGAGATGGGTATCGACCTCGAAGCCGATCGCCTGATCGCGGTCGAGAACACGCCCGAAGTGCACAACGTGGTCGTGTGCACCCTGTGCTCGTGCTATCCGCGCGCGCTGCTGGGAATGCCGCCGACGTGGTACAAGAGCCGCAACTACCGCTCGCGCGTGGTGTTCGAGCCGCGCGCGGTGCTCAAGGAATTCGGCACCGAGCTTCCCGACAGCGTCACGGTGCGCGTGCACGATTCCAACGCCGACATGCGCTACGTCGTCATCCCGATGCGCCCCCAAGGCACCGAAGGCTGGAGCGACGAGCAGCTCGAAGACATCCTCACGCGCGATACGCTGGTGGGTGTGACCGTCCCTCGGGTGGCGACGAGCTGACGCCAGGTTCGTCATTCCGGCGCAATGCCAGGACGACGAACTTTCCTGGTTCATCCTTTATTCATCTGCTCGCAAGTACTTGCGTCGCCCGCCCTGAAGCAATACAAACCACCCCCACCCTAACCCTCCCCCTGAAGGGGAGGGGACAATTCTTCCGCGTCTGCGGAAGAAAAAACTTTCCTTCGCGAAGGGAGGATGTTTTGTCATCCGCGACGCGGATAACTCTCCTTGCCCTTCAGGGGGAAGGTTGGTATGGGGGTGGTTTGCAGTGCTTCCGCACCGATAAGCGAGCGCGGGCGAGGCGAAAGGAAGGGAGGTTCAAGGAGGGAAACGGTAGTTTCCCTCCTTGTCGTTTACCGGCGGCATGCCGCGCCAGCGGCATAGCCGTTGCTTAGTGGTCGGTCCGTACCCCAACCGACCCACCCCCGTAACCTCATGACGCTCCCGCAGGGACTCACCTTCGCCATCGTCGCCGCCATGATGGCGCTGTTCGTGTGGGGGAAGATACGCTACGACGTCGTCGCGCTGCTCGCGCTCGTGACTTCGGTGTTCGTCGGCATCGTGCCCGCGAAAGAAGCGTTTACCGGTTTCAGCGACGACGTCGTGATCATCGTCGCCGCAGCGCTCGTCGTGAGCGCGGCGATCGCCAGGTCCGGCATCACCGATCTTGCGATCAGGCCGCTCGCGCCGTATCTCAAGTCGACGCAGTCGCAGGTCTTCGTCCTCGTCCTCGCGGTGATCGTCTTCTCCACCTTCATCAAAAACGTCGGCGCGCTCGCGATCCTGATGCCGGTGGCGCTGCAGTTCGCGAAGCGCTCGGGGACGTCGCCTTCGCAGCTCCTCATGCCGCTGTCGTTCGGCTCGCTCATGGGCGGCCTGATCACCCTGGTGGGCACTTCGCCGAACATCATCGTCTCGCGCGTGCGCCAGGAGATCCTCGGGCAGCCGTTCGAGATGTTCGATTACGCGCCGGTCGGGCTCGGCATCTCGGCGGTCGGCCTGCTCTATCTCACGTTCGCGTACCGGCTCCTCCCTAAAGACCGGCGCGCCGGCGTGTCGCTCGACGCGGCGATCAACATCGAGAACTACGTCGTCGAAGCGTGCATACGCAGCAACTCGCTGCTCGTCGAGAAGACGGCGGCGGACGTCGAAGCGCTCGGCGAAGGTCAGGTCAAGGTGACCACGATCGTGCGCGAGCGCTTCAGGCGCTACCGGCCCACGCCGACGCTGAGGCTGCGCGCAGGCGACGTGTTGCTGCTCGAAGGCGATCCGTCGGCGCTCGAGAAAGTCGTTGCGCTCGGTAATCTCGAGCTCGGCGGCAAGGCGGCGGACGCGAGCGCGGCGGGAGACGGCGACACGGTCGGCGTGGTCGAAGGTGTCGTGACCGCCGATTCGCCGCTCGTCGGCGCGAATCTCATCGAAATCGACGTCAGGAAAAGGTTCGACGCCAACGTGCTCGCGATCAGCCGCAGCGGCGAGCGCATCACCCAGCGCCTGCGCTCGGTGAGGTTCCAGGCGGGCGACGTCATCGTGGTGCAGGGCCGCTTCGACGTCATGCCCGACACCTTGAAAGCGCTCGGCATCCTTCCGCTCGCCGAGCGCGACGTGGGGCTCGGCCGCGGCCGCCGCCGCTGGATACCGCTCGTCATCCTGCTCGCCGCGATCGGCGCAGTCGCGTTCAAGGTGCTGCCGATCGCGATGGCTTTCTTCGCCGCCGCGGTGGCGCTCGTCCTCACCAAATCGCTCACGCTGCGCGACGCCTACGAGACGATCGAGTGGCCGATCCTGATCCTGCTCGCGGCGCTGATTCCGGTGAGCGAAGCGGTGCGCACCACCGGCGCCACCGATCTCATGGCAGGCTGGCTGCACACCGCCGCCGGCGGGATGCCGCCGACGGTGGCGATGGGAATGATGCTGGTCGCGGCGATGGCGGTGACGCCGTTCCTCAACAACGCGGCCACGGTGCTCATGGTCGCGCCGATCGGCGCCGGTCTCGCGAGCCGCCTCGGCCTCAACCCCGATCCGTTTCTGATGGCCGTCGCAGTCGGCGCCGCGTGCGACTTCCTGACGCCGTTCGGGCACCAGTGCAATACACTCGTGATGGGCCCGGGCGGTTACCGCTTCAGCGATTACTGGAAGCTCGGCCTGCCGCTGTCGATCTTCATCATCGTGGCCGGCGTGCCGCTGATCGCGGCGGTGTGGCCGCTGGCGGCGCGGTAGGCAGAGCATGAATCGGCCCGTCGATCCCGCGATTCCCCATTGTTGTCATTGCGAGGAACACTGTGACCCTTCGATGCCGCTCAGGGCAGGCTGAGCAATCCCGAGGCGCTCGCAACGCCTTCTGCCGTTTTCGTGCGCCACGAGGTCGCCACGTCGCCCTTGCCGGCTCCTCGCGACGACAACTTAGGAGAGAGCGGTGAAAGTCAGCGACCTCATGGCCAAGCACGTCGAGTTCATCGACGCCGA
>JAQGNC010000424.1 GCA_028292065.1 Betaproteobacteria bacterium | reverse complement strand
CGTTCATCACGAGTTGCCGGCAAAAAAGTGGGCGCCCGCTCAAGGTTTTCGTTCCGGAGACGATAGACTGTGTCTGTGTTCATGCTTCAGCGGAGGTCCTATGAAAAAACCAGGCGCACTTATCCTTACAATCGCGCTGACGCTGTTCGCGCTCCCGGCGCTCGCCGATGAATACGCGGGTGTGATCAAGACCAGCAAAGGGACTGCGAACGTGGATCGCGCGGGCAAGCAGATCGCGCTTGCACCCGGCGTGCAGCTCCACAAAGGCGACCGCATCGTCACCGGCAACAACGGCTACGTCGGCATCACCATGCGCGACGACACGCTCCTCACTCTCGGACCGGGAAGCGCCCTCAGCCTCGACGGCTACGCTTTCGACCCTAAGACTCACGAGGGCAATTTCCTCGCATCGCTGAGCAAAGGGATGCTGTCGGTCGTCACCGGCCTGATCGCGCGCCAGAAACCCGAATCCTTCGTCGTGAAGACCCGCGTCTCCACCATGGGCGTGAGGGGCACCGAATTCATCATCGAGGCGAATGAAGAATAGAACGATGAAAACATTACTCGCGCTGCTCGTCGCGGTGTCTGTTTTCGGCTGCGCCGAGCCGCCGAAAAAAGGGCCGACCTACTCCGAACGCATCACCCTGCTGCCGAACCAGGACGGCCGTAAATCGGCCGTGGTGGTCAAACGCGCCACGGGCGAGCAGGAGATCGCGACCCCGTACGAATCGGTGGAGCTCGTGGGTGGCAAGGAGCAGCGTTCCGCGCTTCCGAAGGAGGAGGTGGAGCAGCGCTACGGCCAGGTGCTGCAGGCGCAGCCGGCGCGGCCGTTCACCTACACCCTGTATTTCACGACCGCGACGGCGGAGCTCACCGCGCAATCGAGGCAGTCGCTCAACGAGGTTCGCCAGAAGATCAAAGGCTTCCCGGCAGCGCAGGTCACGGTCATCGGCCACACCGACCGTGTCGGCAGTGACGAATCCAACGATGCGCTGTCGCTCAAGCGCGCCGCGGCGATCCGCGACCTGCTCGTGCAGATCGGCATCGCGCGCCAGGCGATCGAGATCGTCGGCCGCGGTGAGCGCGAGCCGGTGGTGCCGACCGCCGACGGCGTCGCCGAGGAACGCAATCGACGGGTGGAAATCAAGCTTCGCTAGCGTTCGCTAGCGAAGCTTGATTTCCGGTAACGACACGGAGGAAACCAAGGTTTCCTCCGTGGGCCTCCATCCTTTCGCCTCACTATCGTTCGCTCGCCGCCCTTTAGTACTGCTCCACTGGCGCAGCTCGGAGCGTTAGCGAGAGTTCCCTTCCCGTGGCGGGGATGGGTTTGCTACTCCTCCGTCACCCGATACACGCCCTGCGCCACTTCGACGATCGCGTAGCGGCCGCCGTCTTTGGGCCGGGCGACCGCGTCCTGCGCCGCGGTGTCGACGCGTAGCTCGCCGGCCACGCAGCTTTCGTGGTTGCGCGCCTGTTTCGGGGCGAGCGCGATGGTGCGTTTGCGATAGTCGTAGCGCACCGTTGCGCTGGTGCGGTTGGTCACCCGGAACTTGACCATCTGCGTCATGGGCCGGCCGAACACCTGCACCGCGTAATACTCGCCGCCCTTGGCGCTGCGCGCGACACCGATGCCGACTTGCGTGATCTCGGGCTCCAGCATGTTCGCGCGATGGGTCGGAGACTGGCTCCAGCCCTCGAGGAAATTGCGCGCGAGCCCGTCAGCCGTATACCCCCCTGAGCTGTACTCGTACGCGAGGTTCTCGGCGACGATGCAGTAGTTGTAGCCGCGCTTTTTTACGCGCTCCGCCGGCGTGGCGCCGTCCGCATCGTGCTCGAGCTTGCCCGTGCTCGCGAGATATCCCGCAAAGGAGCGCGCGGTATCGTCGAGTCGCGACTCCGCCTGCAGCGGCGGCAATGCGTTCTGCGCGCGCAGCTCGTTGGTGAGCGCGAGCACGCGCTCTTCGGCCGCCTGCGTGGTCAGCGGCGCCTGCGCAGCGTGGGAAGCGCATGACGCGAAGAGCAGCAAGGCGGCGGTGAGCCACGAGGCCGCGTGACTATAATCGACGGATTCAGGCACGGGGAATCTGATCATGATGTGGACACTTGCACGACGGCTCGAGCCGGAAGCAGCAATTATGACGCCGCGCGAAACGCGCGTGCGAGCGCGGTGATGGCCGCCGAACTGCGCCTGGGTTTCATCGGCTTCGGTGAAGCGGCATCGCGCTTCGCCAAAGATCTATCGCAGGCGGGTCTGCAGTCGATCGCCGCCTACAGTCCTTCCGCCGCAAAGGCGGGGGCCGACGATCCGGTCGGCAGAAAGGCGGCTGAGGCGGGTGTCGAACTCGTGCCGACGCTCAAGGCGCTGTGTGATCGCTCGACACTGATCGTCGCGCTCACCCCGGGCAAGCTCGCGCTGCCGGTGCTGCGCAAGGCGCGGCGCCATCTGAAGGCGCACCACATCTACGTCGACGCGAGCACCGCGTCGGTCAGGGACATGGAGCGTGCCGCGCAGACGCTCGAAGGCGGCGCGGCGTTCGTCGACGCCGCGGTCATGGACCCGGTCCCGATGAACGGCATCAAGGTGCTGACGGTCGCGAGCGGCCCGCACGCCGAACGGTTTCGCGAGCTGCTCGGGCCCTACGGCATGAACATCCAGGTCGTCGGCGAGAAAGCCGGCGCGGCGAGCTCGATGAAGCTCCTGCGCAGCGTCTGCATGAAAGGGCTCGCGGCGCTCTTGCTGGAGTCGCTCGAAGCCGCGCAGCGCTACGGCATCGCCGACGCGCTGGCGGCGGACATGGCGCGCTTCATCAACGGCCGCCCTTTCGAAGACGTCATGAAGCGCTTCGTGTGCGGCACCGCGATCCACGCCGGACGGCGCGTGCATGAAGTGAGCGAGGCGATGGCGCTGCTCAAATCGCTGGGCGCGTCGACGCGGATGACGCGAAGCACGCGCGAAACGCTGCAGGGCATCGATGCGATGGGCCTGCGCGAGCGCTTCGGCGCGCGCGAACCCGACTCGATCGCCGCCGTGCTCGACGCGATCATCGAATCGAAGGGCCGCGCGGCCGCTGGAAAGGCAGAGACGGACCAGACGAATGGATAAGCAACGCCGCAACGTGCTCGTGCTCTCCGGATGCCAGGCGACGCTGCAGACCACCGGCGCCACCATGATCGCCGTGACCGGTCTTGCCGGTTTCGCGCTCGCCACTGACAAGACGCTCGCGACGGTCCCGCTCACCTGCTACGTGATCGGTTCGGCGATCACGACGGTGCCCGCGTCGTTTCTCATGAACGCGATCGGCCGCCGCGGCGGGTTCCAGGCCGGAACGACGATCGGCATCGCGGGCGCGGGCGTGTGCAGCCTGGCAATGTACTACGCGCAGTTCTGGCTCCTGTG
>JAQGNC010000358.1 GCA_028292065.1 Betaproteobacteria bacterium | reverse complement strand
CTTACTTCGCCGCCGACGAGATCGAAGCAGTGCGCGCGGTGCTCGCCTCGGGCAAGGCGAATTACTGGACCGGCACCGAGTGCACGTCTTTCGAGCGCGAGTTCGCCGAGTTCGTCGGCTCGCGCTACGGCGTCGCGGTGGCGAACGGCACGGTCGCGCTCGAGCTCGCCCTGCACGCGCTCGGCATCGGTGCAGGCGATGAAGTCGTCGTGCCTTCGCGCTCGTTCATGGCGACCGCGAGCTGCGTCGTGCTGCGCGGCGCGACGCCGATATTCGCCGACGTCGACCCGATATCGGGCAACCTGAGCGCGCAGACCGTCAAAGCGGTGCTGACCCCGCGCACCCGCGCGATCATCGCGGTGCACCTGGGCGGCTGGCCGTGCGACATGGACCCGCTGTGCGCGCTCGCGGGCGAGCACAACCTGAAGCTTATCGAGGATTGCGCCCAGAGCCACGGCGCGACTTACAGCGGACGCGTGACCGGCTCGATCGGCGACGTCGGCGCGTTCTCGTTCTGCCAGGACAAGATCATGACCACCGGCGGCGAAGGCGGGATGCTCGTCACCGACGACGCGCAAGTGTGGCAGCGCGCGTGGTCGTACAAGGACCACGGCAAAAGCTACGACGCGGTGTTCAACCGCGACCACCCGCCGGGCTTTCGCTGGCTGCACGAGTCTTTCGGCACCAACTGGCGCATGACCGAGATGCAGGCTGCGATCGGCCGCCGCCAGCTGATCAAGCTGCCGGCGTGGCTCACCGTGCGCCGCCGCAACGCGCGCCTGCTCGACACCGAGCTCTCCGGGGTTCCGGGCCTCATCACACGGCCGCAGCCGCGAGGCCACGGCCACTCGTACTACAAGTATTACGTCTTCATCGACACCGCCCGCCTCGCGCCGGAGTGGAGCCACCAGCGCGTCGTCGAAGCGATCAGCGCCGAAGGCATCCCGTGCACCGGCGGCAGCTGCAGCGAGATGTACCTCGAGAAGGCCTACGTCGACGCGAATCTCGCCCCGCCGGAGCGCCTGCCTCACGCGCGCACGCTCGGCGGCGCCGGCATCATGCTGATGCTGCACCCCACCATGCGCGAGCGCGACATCCGCGACAGCGCGGCGGCGGTGCGTAAAGTGATGGCCGCCGCGGTGGCGGCGGGTTAGACAGTGCTCCGGATCCTCCTCGTATGCCTGCACGACATCGCAGCGGCAGCCGCCGCCTGGGCGGCTGCGCACTGGCTGCGCTTCAACATGGAGATCACGCCGTACTACCTGCAGTTCATGTGGCACTCGCTGCTCGTCGTGGTGCCGGTGCAGACCCTCGTGTTCTGGAAATTCGGGCTCTACCAGGGGATGTGGCGCTACGCGAGCCTGCAGGACCTGAAGCGCCTCTTCGCCGCGGTCGGGGTGTCGGCGCTGCTCGCCCCGCTCGTGCTCTTCGTCGTCGGCATGTGGCAGCCGGTCCCGCGCACCGTGCTCCTGCTCGACCCGATCCTGCTGCTCGCGATCATGTGCGGCAGCCGCGTCGCTTACCGGGTGTGGAAAGAGCACGACCTTTACGGCTCACTGCGCGACCTCGGTAAACCGGTCCTCGTCCTCGGCGCGGGCGATGCGGCGCTGACGCTGCTGCGCGAGCTCCAGCGCAGCCCCGACTGGCGCGTCGTCGGTTTTCTCGACGACGACCCGGCCAAGACCGGCCGCTTCCTGAACGGCGTCAAGGTGTTCGGCTCGATCGACCGCCTCGCCGAATTCGCCGAGGCCTCCGGCGCGCAGCACGCAGTCATCGCCATGCCCGCGGCGACCCACGAAGCGCGGCGGCGTGCGATGCAGATCTCCACCGCCGCCAAGGTGAAAGCGCTGACCGTGCCGTCGTATGAGGACCTGGTCAGCGGCAAGGTCAAAGCCTCGGCGCTACGCGAAGTCGAGCTCGACGACCTGCTCGGCCGCGACCCGGTGCAGCTCGACAGCGCGGGGCTGCACAAGCTGCTGGCCGGACGCGTGGTCATGGTGACCGGCGCCGGCGGCTCGATCGGCTCCGAGCTGTGCCGCCAGATCGCCGCTTTCGAGCCGCGGCTCCTCGTCATGCTCGAGCTCAACGAGTTCGCGCTCTACACGATCGAGCAGGAATTCGACCAGCGCTACCCGAAGCTCGCCAAGGCGTGCGTGATCGCCGACGTCAAGGATGCGGCTCGCGTGCGCCAGATCATGGCGGCGTACACGCCGGGAATCGTCTTCCACGCGGCGGCGTACAAGCACGTCCCGCTGATGGAGAACGACAACGCGTGGACGGGGCTGCGCAACAACGTGCTCGGGACTTACGTCGTCGCCCAAGCCGCCGCGGACTGCGGGGCGAGCGAGTTCGTGCTGATCTCGACCGACAAGGCGGTCAACCCGGTCAACGTGATGGGCGCGACCAAGCGCCTCGCCGAGATGGTCATCCAGGCGCTCCAGCGCACGGCTTCCACGATGTCGCTCGTCGCAGTGCGCTTCGGCAACGTGCTCGGCAGCACCGGCAGCGTCATCCCGAAATTTCGCGAGCAGCTCGCGCGCGGCGGTCCGATCACCGTGACCCACCCCGAGATCATCCGCTATTTCATGTCGATCCCCGAAGCCGCCCAGCTCGTGCTGCAGGCGGGGTTGATGGGCAAAGGCGGCGAAGTCTTCCTGCTCGACATGGGCGAGCCGGTTCGCATCGTCGATCTCGCGCGCGACATGATCAGGCTGTCGGGCATGTCCGAGGAACAGGTCGGCATCGTGTTCACCGGGCTGCGGCCGGGCGAGAAGCTCTATGAGGAGCTCGTGGGGCAGGACGAGCAGTCGAGCCCCACGCAGCACCCGAAGCTGCGCATCGTGCGCTCGGCGTCCAACGAGCCCGCGCCGCTGGCCGAGCTCATCGCGTGGCTGCAGGCCACGCTGACGCTCTCCGACTCGGATACCAAGGCCGCGCTCGCGCGCTGGGTCGTCGAGTATCGTCCCGCCGCGGCGCCGGCCGCGCCGACGGCGGCACCGACCGAACGCACCGCGCCCGAAATACTCGCCGCGCACGCACGCGCACCCGCATTCAGGTCATGACTTACCGCGATGTCGCGGTGAGGCTGCGCGCGGGCGCGGGGTGGTGCGTAGCCCTGCTCGGATTGAGCATCCCGATCTCCACCGGAGCCGACAACGTGCTGCTGGCGCTCGTGGTGCTCGCGTGGATCGCCGCGCTCCCCGTCGATTGGCGTGCATCGTGGCGTGCGTTCGTCTCGACCCCGCCGCTCGTCGCAGCGGCGGTGTTCTTCGCGGCGCTGGTGATCGGCATCGTCTACAGCCCGGTGCCTGCGAGTGTGGCGTGGTCGTCGTCCGCCTCCAAATACAGCGAGCTCGTGATGATGATCGCGCTCGTGTGGGCGGCGGTATCCGAGCGCACCCGGCGCCTCGCGCTCTACTTTTTCCTCACGGCGATCGTGCTCAACCTGATCGTCTCGTACTCGGTCGGTTTCGAGCTCGTCCAGGGTTATCCGGGGCTGCGCACCTACCCGGCCTACCCGATCGGTTTCAGGCTCTCGGTGACTCACAACATCCTGGTGTCGCTCGCCGCATTCGCGGGGCTGCTCCTCGCGCGCGAAGCGCGCAAGTCGATGGTGCGCGCAGGCTGGATCGCGTTCACGGTGATCTGCGCCTATAACGTCCTTTTCATGGTCATCGGCCGCACCGGTTACGTGCTCCTCGCCGTGCTCGTCGCGTATTTCTTCGTCACCTCGATTAGAGGCTGGCGCGGACCGGTCGCGTGCGCCGTGGTGCTCGCGTGTGCGTTTCCGGCCGCGTACTTCGGCTCCGCGAACTTCCACAGCCGGGTCGAGGCGATCGCGAGCGATCTGTCGACCTGGCAGCCGGGCGCGGGCGACAGCACCTCGGTCGGACAGCGCGTGGGTTATTACCGCACCAGCGCGCAGATCGTCGCCGATCATCCGCTGACCGGTGTCGGCACCGGAGGTTTCGCGGACGCTTACGCGGCGAAGGTCAAAGGCACCGACGCGCCCGCGACGACCAATCCGCACAACGACTATCTGATCGCCGGGGTCCAGCTCGGCGTTCCCGGAATGCTCCTCATGCTCGTCCTTTACGGCACGGTGTGGCGCAGCGCTCGCCACCTGCCGTCACGGGTCGAACGCGATCTCGCGCGGGGCGTGGTGCTGACGATGGCGATCGGCGGGCTCTTCAATTCGGTGCTGCTCGATCACACCGAAGGGCTGCTGTTCGCGTGGGCGATCGCTGTGCTGTTCGCGGGCTACCGCCGCTACAGCGCCCGGAGGGATGAGGGCGGAGGGATGAGGGATGAAGCGGAGCTCAGGAGCACATCCCAATGAGCGCGAGCCCCGGCGCACGCCCGACGGTATCGGCGATCGTGATCGCGATGAACAACGAGCGCACGATTGCGCGCTGCATCGAGTCGCTGCGCTGGGCCGACGAGATCGTCGTGGTCGATTCGGGAAGCGCCGATCACACGACTGAAATCTGCCGCGAGCTCGGCGCGAAAGTGCACGTGACGAGCGACTGGCCGGGCCACGGCCCGCAGAAAAACCGCGCGCTCGCGCTCGCGACCGGCGAGTGGGTGATCTCGGTCGATTCCGACGAGTGGGTGACGCCCGGGCTGCGTGCAGAGATCGAGCGCACGCTGGCAGCCGCCGGCTCTCAACGCGGCTATGCAGTGCCGCGGCGATCGACTTTCTGCGGCCGCGAAATGCGCCATTCGGGGTGGTGGCCGGACTACGTGCTGCGCGTCTTCCGCCGCGACAGCGGGCGCTTCACCGACGATCACACTCACGAACGCCTGGTGGTGGACGGCCCGGTCGGACGGCTCGGCGCCCCGATCATGCACGAAGCGATCACCGATCTCGACCAGATGCTCGGCAAGATGAACGCGTATTCGACCGCGTCGGCGCACATGAAGCTCGACGCGGGAAAACGTGGATCGCTGCCCGGCGCGATCGCGCACGGGCTGTGGGCATTCTTTCGCACTTACGTGCTGCGCCGGGGTTTTCTTGACGGGCGCGAAGGCTTCCTGCTCGCGGTGGCGAACGCCGAAGGCTCGTACTACCGCTACGTGAAGCTGATGATGCTCGAACGCAAACCATGAGGGCTGCGGTCGTCGTGCCGACTTACAACCGGCCCGATGCGCTGGCCGCGGCGCTCGACGGGTATCTCGAACAGGACACGCTCGCTTTCGAGCTCATCGTCGCAGACGACGGCTCCACCCCGGACACGCGCAAGCTCGTCGACGATTACGCGGCGCGCGCGAGCATCGCGATCCGCCACGTGTGGCACGAAGACCGCGGTTTTCGCGCAGGCGCGATCCGCAACCGCGCGATCGCGCAGACCCGCGCCGAGTACGTGATCTTCAGCGACGGCGACTGCGTGCCGCCGCCTTTTTTCGTGAGCCGCCATCTCGCGCTCGCCGAGCGCGGCTGTTTTCTCGCGGGCAACCGCATGCTGCTCACGGAGAAGTTCACTCGCAGCGTGCTCGACGATCGCGTGCCTGTCCATCGCTGGGGTGCCGGGCAGTGGCTCGCCGCGTGGGCGAAGCGCGACGTCAATCGCGCGCTGCCGCTGGTGCGCCTGCCCGACGGCGCTTTTCGCAAGACGCACCCGGCGCGGTGGGCGGGCGTGAAGACGTGCAATTTTTCGGCGTGGCGAGCCGATCTGGAGCGCGTCAACGGTTTCGACGAGCGCTACTCGGGGTGGGGCCTCGAGGATTCGGACCTGGTGATCCGCCTCCTGCACGCGGGCGTGAAACACAAGAGCGCGCGCTTCGCCGCGCCGGTCTTCCACCTGTGGCACCGCGAGAACGATCGCACCAATCTCGCGGAGAACCAGCGCAGGCTGGCCGATATCCTCGGCTCGGAGCGCGTCGAAGCGCTCGCGGGGCTGGACCAGTATTCGTGACCCCTCTCGATTTCACGCAGCCGCCGCGCAACGTCCTGCTGATCGTGACTCGCCGCATCGGCGACGTGCTGCTCGCGACCCCGGTCGTGCGCTCGCTCAAGCGTTCGTGGCCGGGAACGAAGATCGACCTGCTCGTCTTCGAAGGCACCGAAGGTTTCGTCGCCGCGAGCCGCGAAGTGAACCGCGTGCTGACCGTGCCGGAGCGACCGACCGTCATGCAGCATCTGAAGCTCGCCGCGCGCATCGCGCGCCGCTACGATCTCGCGCTGTCGCTCGTCCCCGGCGACCGCCCGACGCTTTACGCGTTTGTCGCGGGCACGAAGCGCGCGGGGCTGCTGGTGCCTGCGCGCAAAGAGCGATGGAAACAGCGCCTGCTCGACGCGTGGATTCCTTTCGACAACGACGACACCCACACCGTGCGCATG
>JAQGNC010000348.1 GCA_028292065.1 Betaproteobacteria bacterium | reverse complement strand
GCAAAGGAAGATCAGGAACTCTAACCACGAAGGACTCGAAGGGGCGCAAGGGACGGTCGATAAGTAAAGGTTTTGGTTTTCCTTCGCGTCCTTTGCGTCCTTCGCGTTAAAGCTTTTGAACCTGTTTTTCCTTCGTGGCTCTTCGTGTTCCTTCGTGGTAAATGGTTTTAGCTATTCAGGGAGCAGCAGAATGGACGTAATCATGCCGCAGCTCGGCGAGACCGTTGCCGAGGGCGTCGTCACCAAGTGGTACAAGAAAGTCGGCGACGCCGTCAAAGCCGACGACGTGCTTTTCGACGTCGAGACCGACAAGGTGAGCACCGAGATTCCGGCGCAGGCGAACGGCGTGGTCGCCGAGATCCTCGTCGAGGAAGGCGTCACCGCGAAAGTCGGCGCGAAGCTCGCAGTGATACGCGAAGCGGGCGCGCAGGCGTCGGCGCCGACCGCCGCGGCGTCAGCTCCGCTCGCGTCCAGCGTCAGCGCCGACGGCGCCGACGCGCAGCGCATGAGCCCGACAGCGCCGCATGCGGCCGAGATCGTCAAGCCACCGCTCGCTGCGACGAACGGCGCGCAAAGCCGTCTTTCCCCGGTGGTGCGCAAGCTCATCGCCGAGCACGCGCTCGACGTCGGCGCCATCCCCGGCACCGGTCGCGACGGCCGCATCACTCGCGACGACGTTCTCGGTCACATCGAGACACGCGGACAGCAGCCCGATTCGCGCACGATGCCTCCGGTGACCGGCGCGCCGCGCACCCCTGCCGAGCGCATCGAGCCGACGGCGCCGGCGACGACCGCAACGCCATCGATCGCGGCGGGCGGACAGTCGCTGCCTCTGAACGCAGTGCGCAAGCGCGTCGCCGAAAACATGACGAAGTCGTGGACCACGGTGCCTCACGTGCTCCAGGTCGCCGAAGCCGATTTTTTTCGCATCGACCAGGCGCGGCGCGAGATCGGCGCGTCGTGGAAGGAACGCGAAGGCTACAGCCTGACCTACATGCCTTTCGTGCTGCGCGCGGTGTCGATCGCGCTCGGACGCTATCCCAAGCTCAACTCGACTTTCGGCGGCGACCGGATCACGCTGCAGCGGCGGATCAATATCGGCATCGCGGTCGACATGAACTTCGAAGGGCTGATGGTTCCGGTGATCAAAGACGTGCCGAACAAGTCGCTGCCGCAGCTTGCACGCGAGATCAACGACCTCGCGGCGCGTGCGCGCGCCGGCGAGCTGAAGCCCGACGAGCTCACCGAAGGCACTTACACGATCACCAACAACGGCGCGTACGGCACGGTCATCACCGCGCCTATCATCAACCAGCCGCAGGTCGCGATACTCTCGACCGACGGCGTGCGCAAGAAACCGGTTGTCATCGAAGGACCCGACGGCGACAGCATCGCGGTGAGGCCGGTCGGCGTGCTCGCGCAGAGCTTCGATCACCGGGCGGTGGACGGCGCGTATGCGGCGGCTTTCCTGCGGGAATTGAAGCTCATCATCGAGACCAGGCACTGGATACAGGATTTGCAGGCTTAGCATCACGGCAAAAACCACCCCCACCCTAACCCTCCCCCTCAAGGGGCGGGGACGTTAGTCATCCGCGCCGCGGATAACTCTCCTTCCCCTTCAGGGGGAAGGTCGGGATGGGGGTGGTTTGGCACTTAATCTGAAAGGAAAACATCAAATGGCAGACATGAAACAACACAAGCTCGGCTGGATCGGCATCGGCCGCATGGGATACGCGATGGCGGAGCGCCTCGCGAAGTCGGGATGCGACATCGCGGTCTGGAACCGCACGCGCGCGAAAGCCGAGCCGCTCGCGGAATCGGGTGCGAAAGTGGTGGGAGCGCTCACCGAGCTCGCGGATTGCGACATCGTCTTCACGATGGTGTCGACCGGCAAGGACGTGAAGGAAGTGCTGTTCGGCGCGAACGGCGTCATGTCGCAAGGCAAGGCGCCGAAGATCGTCGTCGACAGCACGTCGATCTCGCTCGAGGAGTCCGCCGAGATCCGCGAAAAGCTCGCGGCCAAAGGCGTGAAGTTCCTCGCGGCGCCTGTATCGGGCAACGCGAAAGTGATCAAGGCGGGCAAGCTCACCGTCGTCGCGTCGGGCCCGCAGGACGCGTTCGACGCGGTCGAGCCTTATCTTGCCGCGATCGGCCAGGGCGTCAGTTACGTCGGCGACGGCGAGCTTTCGCGCATCGCGAAGATCTGCCACAACGTCATGCTCGGGGTCGTCATCCAGAACCTGTGCGAGATCACGGTGCTCGCCGAGAAAGCGGGGATGAAGCGCCATGCTTTCCTCGACTTCCTCAACAAGAGCGTGATGGGCTCGATGTTCACGCGCTACAAGACCCCGGCGCTGTCGAACCTCGATTTCCACGTGACTTTCACGCCCGAGCTCCTGAGGAAGGACATCGACCTCGGCCTCAACGCCGGCAAGACTTTCGGCGTACCGATGCCGTTGACTTCGCTCACGCGCGACCTCGTGCAGACCCTGATCGGCAACGGTTTCGCCGACCAGGATTTTTCGACGCTCCTCCTGCTCCAGGCGAAAGCGTCGGGAATCGAGCTGAAACCCGAGAACGTCGAGATCGCGGACGGCCTGTCGGCTGAAAAGCATTGAAATACCGTCGTCTCGGAAGAAGCGGTCCCCAGGTCTCCGCGGTCAGTCTCGGCCGCGGCGCGACGCCGGTCAGGTTCGGCGAGCCGCTCGAAGCCGAGTTCAACGCGACGATCCGTGCCGCGCTCGACCGCGGCATCAACTTCTTCGACAGCTCCGATGCCTATTGGGGAACGCGTCACGAGGTGTTGCTCGGACGCGCGATCAAGGGGCGGCGCAGCGAAGCGCTGGTCACGAGCAAGTTCGGCAACATCGACCTGCCCGACGGCACCAAGGCGACCAACGGCAGGCCCGACTACGTCCTCGAGTGCTGCGAAGCGAGCCTGAAGCGCCTGGCGGTCGACGTGATCGATGTCTATTACCTGCACCGCGTCGACCCGAACGTCCCGATCGAGGAGACGGTCGGCGCGATGGCGCAGCTCATTTCCCAGGGCAAGGTGCGCTTCATCGGGCTGTGCGAAGCCGGCGTGAAAACCTTGAAGCGCGCGCATCGCGAGCATCCGATCGCGGCGCTGCAGACCGAGTATTCGCTCTGGTTCAGGGACAGCGAGCAGGAGATCCTTCCCGCGTGCCGCGAGCTCGGCATCGGTTACGTCGCGTATGCGCCGCTCGGGCGCGGACTGCTCACGGGACGTATCAAGAGTGTCGATGACCTGCCGCCTGACGACCGGCGCCGCAAGCATCCGCGCTTCCTGCCCGAGAACCTCGCGAAGAACGCCAAGCTGGTGCAGGCGCTCGAAGCGCTCGCGGCGCGTATCCATGCGTCGCCTGCGCAAGTCGCGCTTGCGTGGCTGCTCGCGCAGGGTGAGGACATCGTGGCGATCCCCGGGACCAACCACGTCGCAAACGTCGAGCAGAACGCGGCGGCGGCCGAGCTTCGTCTCGATGCGAAGGACCTTGCGGAGCTCGACGAGCTCTTCGCGCCGGGCGCAGGCGCGGGGGCGAGATATACGGACAACGTGCTGAAAGGGGTGGGGTTGTAAACCGGGGTCAGACCCCGATGAAGCCGGGGTCTGACCCCGACGGTAGCGCAGGCGCCCCGCCTGCAGCTTACGCGAGTGCGTGATACGCACCGTCCATAACAATGAAGAGAGGAGGGTGGATGTCGGCTCGGAGAACACACGTCGCGATCGGTATCGCGGCGCTTGCCGTCTGCGCGGTACCGGCAGGATACGCACAGACCTATCCGGTCAAACCGGTGCGCCTCATCGTGCCGTGGAGCGCCGGCAGCGGCACCGACCTCATGTCGCGCAGCCTCGCTTCCAGGATGGGCGAAGCGCTCGGGCAGCAGGTCATCGTCGACAACCGCGGCGGCGCCGGCGCCCTGATCGGCTCCGAAGTCGCTGCGAAATCGGCGCCGGACGGTTACACGATGTACATCGGCGGCTCGGTGTCGATGGCGATCAGCCCGGCGCTCTACACGAAAGTCGCCTACGACCCGATCAGGGATTTCGCGCCGGTCTCGCTCGTCTCGCAGTTCTTCAACGCGCTTTCGGTGCATCCTTCGATCCCCGCGAAGAACGTGAAAGAGCTCATCGCCATCGGCAGGTCGCGGCCCGGAGCGCTCCTGATGGGCTCGGCCGGCAACGGCTCGACGAGCCATCTCGCGGGCGAGCTCTTCAAGAAGATGACCGGGGTCAGCATGACGCACGTGCCGTACAAGAGCGGCGGACAGCTCGTCGTCGGCGTGGTCAGCGGCGAGTCTCACCTCTCTTTCTCGCCGGTCTCGACCGCGCTCACGCACATGAAATCGGGGAAGCTCCGTACCCTCGGCGTCACGAGCGCGAAGCGCCTGCCGTCGCTGCCCGACGTGCCGACTATCGCTGAGACGGTGCCGGGTTACGAGTTCGGCGGCTGGCAGGCGGTGTTCGTTCCCGCCGGCACGTCGCCCGACCACGTGCGGCGGCTCAACGCCGCGGTGCTCAAGGCGATCAACACGGCGGAGTTCAGGGAATATCTCGCGAAGGAAGGCTCGGAGCTCGTCGGCAGCGCGCCCGAGCAGCTCGCCACATTCCTGCGGGCTGAGGTGACCAAGAATGCGGAGCTGATCAGGAGTGCGGGGATCAAGGCGGAGTGAAGGGCTGGCGCGCTGAATCAGTGATGAAGTGACTAAAACAAAAGTAAGGGGAATACCGATGGCAGACCGAAACACAACC
>JAQGNC010000341.1 GCA_028292065.1 Betaproteobacteria bacterium | reverse complement strand
GTGGGGTGGCATTTGGAGTAATGCATCTCGGACGCTTCACCTACTTTGAATGCCTCGGGAAGGCGATTATTTATACCATCGCTTGTGCAGTGATACTTCCGCACGGCGTTCTGACACTGGTTGTTGGTCATTTCGCCACTGACCTATTCAGTTTGGGAGTGCTAAGCGTGGTCAGGAGAAAGTTTCCGGGACAGACGAGTAAATCCGGATCGGAGTGAAGTAAAACTGCGCAGCACTTGCCACCGGCCCGCCTTTGCGCTGGGCGTTGGTGCATTGAGCGGCTACTTCTCTTTGGGCGTAACGAAGCCGATGGGGCGCCGATTCGGTTTCGGCGCGTCATCAATTCGCGATCGCTTCGAAGACCACCCTGAACTTCGCATCCATCTTCGCTTCGAACTGATCGACCCCGCGGGCGAGGTCGTTGCTGGAGGCGATCATCTCGCGCATGTGCACGAAGGCGCGCACGACGTAGACCCAGACTTGCGTTTCGCGTGGGCTGTCGAGGATCGGCGCCGGTTCCTGTACGACGACGCCGACCGGCTGCTGTCCATCGCCTACAAAAAGACCGACGGCACGCCGATCGAGACGATCAGCTACACCTACGATGCCAAAGGTCAGCGCCTCTCCAAAACGAGCGGCAGCGCAAGCACTCGCGAGACGGCGGTCAGCGCGACCTACGACCCGGCGAACCGCCTCGCGACCCTGACGTTAGCGGGCACCGGCGAGACCTTCACGCTGACCTACGACGACAACGGCAATCTTGCGCAGAAGCAGGGCGCCGCGAGCGGGACCACAATGTATACCTGGGACAGCCGCAACCGGTTGACCCAGATCACGAGCCCGACGACCACTGCAACGTTCCAGTACGACGGGCTCGGCAGAAGGGTGGCGAGAACCGTCAACGGCAGCACGACGCAGTACGTGTACGACGGTCCGCAGGCGATCGGCGAAATCACGAACGGCAGGCAGTCGCACTGTTGACGGGGCTGCAAATCGACGAGGTGATCGCGCGCTATACCAGCGCGGGCACACGGACGTATCTGACGGACGCGCTCGGAAGCGTGATTGCCCAGACCAACGATCAGCAGGCGGTGCAGAACTTCTACGGCTACACGCCGTACGGGGAGACGCAGGCATTAGGGCCGGATGAAGGTCACCCAATTCAGTATACAGCGCGCGAAAATGATGGGACTGCTCTTTATTTCTACCGCGCGAGGTACTATGATCCGGTGCTGAAACGCTTCGTCGCGGAAGACCCGATAGGACTTGGTGCAGGAACAAATGTCTATGCCTATGTTGATGGGGATCCAGTAAGTAATTCCGACCCGTTGGGCCTGTTTCCTGGTGGTTTGCCGAGCGGTAATCAAGCCGGTGCTCCGGAAGGAACATGTGGCAAGTTAGGCGAGATGTTTGTTTGCCTCATGTGTTTCTTTAACCACACGCGCCCCAATCCACCTCCGCCTCCTCCGCCGCCAGTAGTGAGGCCTCAGCCAGGCGCGTCACCACCCGCACCCCCGACCCCGCAAAGAAAATAGGCGCATGACCGGCGATGAGTGAAGCCACGACTTACGATGCAATGAAGGAGTTGAGCGCGAAAAGGTATCCGCACGCGAGAGCGATACTCGAAACGTTGCCAGAGGATGACGAGGCTCAGTTCCACCTCGCTTATCTTCTCGATCACGGCTTGGGCGGGGCCCGCGACGTCGAAAGGGCGCGCGCGATTTACCAAAAGCTCGCGGACGACGGAGATGCCCGTGGAATGTATTACTTGGCTTCTCTCATGCTGAGAGAAGGACAGCTCGCGGACGCTCTGCATTACTTCGAGGAATCGGCCAAGCTCAACCATATTTCGGCGGCCTATTGGTCCGCAGAGTTGCACAATGGCGCCTTCGGCTTCCCAACGGATGAAGGAAAATACGTTTACTACATGAACCAAGCAGCGAGCCTCGGCCATTTGTTCGCTAAGCGTGATCAAGCACTCCGACAGATGAAAGGGGCTTCGAACGTTTTTGTGTGGGGCAAGTCACTTTTGCGGTATATGGGAACGTCAATTAAGGCCGTCGGCGTCGCAGTTCGTGATCCGCGAGACCTGCGCTTGCGTTGATATGCTAGTCGCCGTCTTCGTGCGCGCGTCTCGCGCCGTGAGGAGCAATGGGCGCAAGCGCCCATTGAACCTAACATCGCGTTGCGCAAAGTTCGCCCCTGCTTGAAATAAGCCAGGTCCATTCTTGCAACTCCGTCACGTCCAGAAGTGGCTCCGGTTGTTTGAACAACTTACAACCGGCGCCGGCGTCATCGTGCGCTTGACGGCACGACGCCGGATGCCGTGTACTTCGATTCGCCGCCGGTATCGCTGGCGGCATGACCCGCAGGGTTGCACTTAACTTCCGCAGAATTCTGTCTCAACAAGCGGAGCCACCTCTGTATACCCGAGCTTCATCGGAGTGACCTCGGACGTATCACTATGGACACCTTGAGTCGAATAGTCCGCGGTATCGCCGCCTGTGCGCTCGTCCTGTGCGCCGCGGCCCCGGCGTTCGCGCGGTGCGACGCGCCCGACCTCACCGAGCCCGCCGGGCGCGTCGTCACCGACCCACGGCCGCGTATCGCATGGACGCCGGTGCAGGGCGCGGACAGCTACGCGGTGTCGGTGCAGAGCCGCGTGGCGGAAGGGCGGCTGATCGGGTCGTACGATGTGTCGCTTGCAAGTCATGAATTCATTCCGCCGGCTGCGCTGACCGACGAGAAGGCGACCGTGACGGTGACGATTGCAGCGCGCTGCGCGGGGGTGGCGGGTGCGGCGCGTTCGGCGTCGTTCACGATCGATGCGACACGCACGTGTCCCACTCCGCAGCAACTCACGATCGCAGCCGACGGCGGAAAGCTGCGCGCGGTTTGGCAGGCGGTGCCCGGCGCCATGCAGTACGAAGTGAAAACACACGCTGCGGCCGACGGGAGTGCCACGTCGGCGGTTGAAGTCCGCGAGGCTCGCGCGGAGCTCACGCTTGGGGCGTCGCCCGGGACAGTGGTCAGCGTTCGGCCGCGTTGCGGGGCCGCTTACGGCGAACCCGCGTTTGCGGTGCTGATGCCTCAGTAGTCGCCCGCGATCACCTTCGACACGACTCGCGTCCCGACGCGCCGGCCGAGATCGAGTCCGGCTTCGTTGTCGCTGCGGTAGTGAATTCCCGCATAGAGTCGGGACATCGCGGCTTCTTCGGCCATGCGTGCGAGCTCTGCGCGGTCAGCCGGGAAGAACGCGGCGAGGACTGTCGAGGCGGCCCCGGAGACCGTGGCGTGGCCCGACACGTAAGACGGGAACGCCGGTGTGACGACGTACGGCAGGAAGTCCGGGTCGAGCTTCTCGCGTATCACCGTCACCGGCCGTTCGGTCCACCACGTGAATTTCGCGTGCCAGCACGCGATGAAAGCGTCGGCGATCGCAGCGTTCAGCGCGGCGAAGACGCGCGCCGTTTGCGCGACGTCCATGCCGCGTCCCCTGGCGAGTCGCGCCGCGTGCAGGTTCCACACGCCGCCAGGCGTCACGGTGCCGAGGCCGAGGTCCCACTCGGCGGCGATTGCCTTCTGTTGCGGCGTCAGCGCGGATGCGACGCGCCGCACTTCTTCCACTTCTTTCCAGAACGCGGGGGAGCCGTATTCCACGGGCGGCGCCGCTGCGATCGACGACGCGCTTTCGAGGGCCCACGTTTTCCAATAGGCGGCGTTCGCTTCGAGCGGGTTGTAGATGTTCAGCGGCGGCGCCGCGCGCCACAGACCGGCGCGCTCGGCGGGGCGCACCGGAATCTGCCTGAGCCGATCGGCGCCGTCATCGAGGGCGCGTGCGATCGCTGCGCCGGCGGCGGCGCGGCCGGTGCGCCAGGCATCGTCCAGTCGATAATCGTCGTGCGCCGCAGCCGTCGCCGCGGACGCTGACAGCGCGAGCGCCTGCAATCGGCCTCCCGTCTCCTGCGGATACATGTGCGCGAGCACGTCTCCCGCGGCAGCGTGCATCGCGATGCGCGTGGCGGCTTCGGAACATTGGGCCTTCGCGCAGAGCACGAGGGCGTCGTGCATCGCCGCGTGCAGCAGGGCGAGCATGCGCGCCGCCCGCAACGGGTTGTGCTGGTACTTCACGACGAGTTCGAGCGCGACGCCGTTCCATTCGATCGAAGGCGACGAGCGGCCCCAGCGTTCGAGCCACGCGTCATCGCGAGCGGCTGAAGGGGTTCGAACGATCTGCGGCGGCAGCGCACGATCTTGATCGCGGCTCGGCGCAGCCTGCAGCCACAAGGCCCAGCGCGCCGGATCGGCCGGGCGCGACGCCGCGCAAGCGGCGAAAGGCACCGCTGCCGCAATCGCTGCGGCGATCAAGATCAGCAGAAGTGCCGGGGAATGACGGCTCACGACTTCCGTTTACAGGACCTCGGCGTGGAAGTCGACATGCTCGAAGTCCGGTTGCGCCGAGGGCATCCTCACGCGCGTTTCGAGCAGAGCGCGCCGCCGGACGCGAATCCGCCGGCGCAATGCTTCGCTCAGTCGCCGGGTTGCTTCGGAATACCCGCGGCGAACCAGTTACCGCCGCCGCTGACGATCAGCAGCACCGGCGTCGTGCACGGGAAAGGCGGGTTCGGCGTGACGAAGCCGTCGATGCGGAAATCGCCGTCGGCCTCGAGCGGCACGAGCGCCGACTCGTGAGGCACGCCGCCGCAGATCAGCTTCGCACGCACGCTTTGCCCGCCGTTGGTGCCGATGCCGTTGCCCCCGCCGAGCAAAAGGCCACGCCCTTCGACCGAGATCCTGCCGTCGAGCTTCACGCGCGCGCTGAGGCGCGAGATCACCCACGGCTGGCCGCCGGGGTTCGTGCCGAACACGATGTTGGGAAGCGCCCCGGCGCGTAGCGGCTGCACGCCGATGCCGCCTTCGAACCTGACGAGCGACTCGTCGGCGCTCGCGGCGAGCGGAAGCGACAGCGCGATGGAAATGACACAGGCAGACAGTGCTTTGTTCATGATGACCCTCCTGGGGTGGACGTCGGTGAGCAGCTCGCGCAGGTGCTTGGCCCCGTTGTGCGAGCGAGTGCAGCATTCCTCGGCACGCGCGTCGCGCACGGAACCGATGTTGTGAGTGCGAGAGCTGCCACTGTTAAACACGTGCACTGCGCGCTTATTCCGAAGAGGCCTCGAAGCCCGCACCTTTCGTGCGTGCAACGTCGCGCGCACGGTGCGTCGATGGCGCCCCGCCTGCAGCGGGTGTGCTACGGCTGGTTCGAGAGGCGCGTGAGGTGACTTACGGTTTCGCGGCGGGCGGTGCTGGCGCGGCCGGCGTGGACGGCGCTGCCGCGGTCGCGCCGGGAGCGGCCGCGGTCGCGCCGGGAGCGTAGATGAACTTCCAGTCCGCATACGTCTTCGCGACTTCGAAGTCGCGCTCGGGCAGTTTGAAGTTCGCCTTCTTGATCGGCTCCGCTTCGGACCGGCTGTAGACGCCCATGATGCCGCCATCGGGCGCTTTGACGATCGCCCATTGCGCGCTGCCGGTGATCGGATCGGGATACAGCTGGCGCAGGTAGCGCTGGGTGTCAGGCTGTCGCGCGTCTTTCAGGAGGTCTTCGAGCGTCGTCGGGTAACGCTTGGGGCCGCTCAGGTAGTAGCGCTCGATCGCGCGCCGGTACTGGTTGCCGACGTACATCAGCTGCGCTTCTTTTTCGCGCCCCGAGGACGTCTGCCACATTTCTCCGATCTTGGCGTAACCCGCGCCCATCAGCGCGACGACGAAGATCGCGGTGAGGTAGGTGAAACCCCGGCACGCGCGGCGCTTCATCACCAGTCGGCGAACAGCGTCCCGTCGGAGGCTTTGCCCGGCGCGCCGCTTTTCACGTCGTACACCGCGCCTTTTTTCGGGTCTTCGGGCGGGACGACGACCCACGTGGCCGTGCTGTCGGTCACCGGGTCCATGGGAATCCCTCGCAGATACTTGTCGGTGACGAGCGCTTCGAGCGACTCCGGGTATTTGCCTTTGTCCGAGTAGTACTTGCCGATGGCGTCGCGCGTGACGTAGAGGTTTTCCCTGAGTACCGCTTCCTTCGATTTCTCCACGCTGGAAAAATAGCGCGGCAGCGCGATCGTGAGCAGGGTCGCGATGATCGCGAGCACGACGAGGAGCTCGATCAGGGTGAATCCGCGCGCGCGCATCACCATTCGCGGTACGGCCGCCCGTTGATGCCCTTGCCGGACTCGCGCGTGAAGACGTCGAAGACGTCGTCGCCTTCGCGCGGATCGTCGGACGGGCTGGCGTAGCTGCGCTTGCCCCACGTGTCGGCGGCCGCGAGCTGTCCTTCGGTCGAGAACGGGTCTCGCGGCAGGCGGCGCAGGAAGTAGATGCGGTCTTTTTTCGGGCTCTTCAGGTCCTCGACGCCCGACACGAGATCGTCGAGCTTCTTCGGATAACCCGATTCGCCGACGCGTTTGAGAATCCGCCCCTCGTCGGAAGCCTGCTTGTAAGCGTCGAGGCCTTCGCGGATGTCGCGCAGCGCGCGGCTCAACTCCTGCTCGCGCGTGCGCTGCACCGTGAGGTCGACGAGCGGGAGCGCGACCGACGCGAGCACCGCCACGATCGCGAGCGTGATGACGAGCTCTATGAGGGTGAAGCCGGCGGCGGGCCGCACGGGCCGGTCGGCGCTCACCGCGGAGGCTGTGGCTGCACGCCGCCGAAAGGCACCATCGTG
>JAQGNC010000325.1 GCA_028292065.1 Betaproteobacteria bacterium | reverse complement strand
TCGGCGATCGGCGCCGGCGAATTCAGGTCGAACTGCGGCAGCGCGGTGTCGAGCTTCCGGTCGGTCGCGATCGCGACCACGTTCTCGTAGTCAGGGTGGATGAGCGGCTCGCCGACTTGCGCCCGATAGACTTCGAGCTTCGGGATGCGCTCGCGCTTGTAACCTTCGACGAGCAGCAGGTCGCACGGCGACAGGTGTTTCACCTGTTCGGCGAGATCGGGCTCAGGAGCGCCGCGGAGCTCGTGCATGAGCGCCCACCGGCGCGACGAGGTGATGAGCACTTCGCTGCAGCCTGCGACACGATGCCGGTGCGAATCCTTGCCCGGCTGATCGACGTCGAAGCTGTGATGCGCGTGCTTGATCAGCGACACCTTCAACCCCCGCGCGGTGATCAGCGGGATGAGCTGCTCGATCAGCGTGGTCTTGCCGCTGCCGGAATACCCTGCGAATCCGAAGATCTTCATGCGTGCTGACGTGTCCGTGCGGTAAGAGCGATTCTAGCAAGCGGCGTGTTCGAATCACGCGCCCGGCTGATTCGCGTTCGGATAGAACAACTGTTCGCCGTTGATCTTGTAGTCGGCGATCGTTTTCTGCCCTTCGGGCGAGACCAGCCAGTCCACGAACGCCTGGCCTTCGGCGCGTTTCACGCTCGCATGCTTCTCGGGATTGACGAGCATCACGCCGTACTGATTGAAAAGGCGCTTGTCGCCTTCGACCAGGATCGCGAGATCACCGCGATTCCTGAACGCGAGCCAGGTGCCGCGATCCGCGAGCAGGTACGCACCCATCGACGACGCGGTGTTGAGCGCGGGTCCCATGCCTTGCCCGGTGTCGCGATACCACGGTCCCTTGTCTTTGGCGATATCGATGCCCGCGGCTTTCCACAGGTCGAGCTCGGCGATGTGGGTGCCGCTGCGGTCGCCGCGCGAGACGAAAGGCGCGCCCCGGTCCCTGATCTTCTTCAACGCATCGAGGATGTCTTTGCTGCCGGCGATCTTCGCAGGATCGGATTTTGGACCGATCAGCACGAAGTCGTTGTACATCACCGGCAGGCGCTTCACGCCGTGGCCTTCACTGAGGAACTTCTCTTCCGCCGATCTCGCGTGCACGAACACGACGTCGGCATCGCCGCGCCGCGCGAGGTCCAGCGCCTGGCCTGTACCGACCGCCACGACGCGCACCTGGATGCCGCTTTTCTTCTCGAAGACCGGCAGGAGGTGCTTGAACAGACCCGACTGCTCGGTCGAAGTGGTCGATGCGACGGTGATGAACTTCTGCGCGAGCGCATACGGCGAGAGCGCAAGCGCCGCGAGCGCGAATGTAGCCGCCGCAATCCGTCTCCTCAGGTCCATGGCAGTTCTCCTCTGATGAAAGCGGCCGCTTCGGCCGTTGCGGGGTCAGCGAAAAAACGATCGACCGGCGCCCGCTCGACCAGCCTGCCGCCGTCGATGAACAGGATCTCGTCGCCGAGGCGGCGGGCCTGCCCGAGGTTGTGCGTCGTCATCACGATCTTGGTGCCGCTTGCGTGTATCTGGCCGACGATCGTCTCGAGGTCGCGCGTGGCACCCGGATCGAGGTTCGCGGTCGGCTCGTCGAGAAACAGCACTTCAGGCCCCAGCGCCCACGCGCGCGCCAGCGCGAGCTTCTGCTGCTCGCCTCCGGAGAGGACTCGCGCGGGTTTGCCCGCGACGTGGCTCAAGCCGACCGCTTCGATGACGTCCTGCGCGCGCAGCTCGCGCTCGCGCCGCGACACACCCGCGAGCTCGAGCCCGTAAGTGACGTTCGCCAGCGCCGAGCGCCGCAGCATCACCGGACGCTGGAAAACCATCGCCTGCTGGCGCGGACGCCTGCCGTTACGCGTACCGCGCCACGTAATGCGCCCGGCGGTGGGAGTGAGCAGGCCGTGACACAGGCGCATCAGCACGCTTTTGCCGGCGCCGTTGGGACCGAGGATGACCGTGCGCGGCCCCGCGTCGATCTCCATCGACAGCGAGTCGATGATGACGCGCCCGCCGGCAACGAAACGCACTTCCTCGAGCACGAGCGGCAGCATCGACGCTTAACCGTAGCGGCGCAGCGCCGCGGTCCTGATGAGCTGGGCTGCCGCGTTGATTGCGAGAACGAGCGTGACCAGGATGATGCCCAGCCCGAGCGCGAGCGGCAGATCGCCCTTGCTGGTCTCCAGCGCAATGGCGGTCGTCATCACGCGCGTCACGCCGTCTATGTTTCCCCCGACGATCATGACCGCGCCGACTTCCGCGGCCGCCCGCCCGAATCCGGCGAGGACGATCGTCACGAGCGCGAAGCGCGTGTCCCATAACAAGGTCAGCACCGAATCCCCGGTACCGGCGCCGAGCGAGCGCAACTGCTCACCGTGCTCATGCCATGCGTCCTCCAGAACCTGCCGGGATAACGCCGCGAGGATCGGCGTCACGAGTACCGTCTGCGCTGCGACCATCGCGGCGGGCGTGAAGAGCAGGCCGAGCGGCCCGAGCGGACCTGCGCGCGAGAGCAGCAGATAGACCACGAGCCCGACGACGACCGGGGGCAGGCCCATCAGCGCATTCAGCGTCACCACGACGAAGTGGCGGCCGGGGAATCGCGTGATGCCGACGATGGCGCCAAGCGGGAGTCCGATCAACGCCGCTGCGGCGACCGCGGCGACGCTCACCTTCAGGCTCAGCGCGACGATCGCGACGAGCGCGGGGTCCGCGGCTGCGACCAGTCTCGCGGCCTCACCGAACGCGGCCGAAATACCGTCCATACTCGTTTTGCACTGCGCCTCCACCGGCTCCGGGAAATCGCGATTGTACCGAGTAACTCCGAACCCGCACGCATGCGCGGGTCGTGGAGCCACCGCGGCCCCAAGGAACGCGCTCTGGAACGAGCCGCGAGTGGCATACGCTGTAGAATCGACGAACGACCCGCAAGCCACCCCGAGACCGCCGCCAATGAACGATCCTTTGAAGCCTGCCGGCGACCTGTCCTGCGCCGACGATTACGATCCGAACTCGATGCCGGTCGACAAAGCGCGCGAGGTGATCGCGCGTTTTCTGACCCCGGTCAGCGCGACCGAGCGCGTGCACGTGCGCTCGGCGCTCGGGCGCGTGCTCGCCGCCGACGTCATCTCGCCGCTCGATGTGCCGGCGCACGACAACTCCGCGATGGACGGTTACGCGGTGCGCTTTGCCGATCTTGCGGGCGATGGCGAAGTCACGCTCGAAGTCGCCGGCACCGCATTCGCCGGCGCGCCGTTCGCGCGCGGCCTCGAGGCGGGGCTAGCGGTTCGCATCATGACCGGGGGCGTCGTTCCGCAAGGCGCCGACACCATCGTCATGCAGGAGCACGTCAAGGCCGCCGACGCGCGCGTGACCATCGGGGGCGGTCATCGCAAAGGCCAGAACCTGCGCCGTGCGGGAGAAGACCTCAAGGCCGGCGCGCCTGCGCTGCGCCGAGGCCAGGCGCTACGTCCCGCCGAAATCGGTCTCATCGCCTCGCTCGGGATCCCCGAAGTCGAAGTGTACCGGCGCCTGCGCGTGGCTTTCTTCTCGACCGGCGACGAGCTGGTGTCGATCGGCACCGTCCCTGCCGAAGGCCAGATCTACGACAGCAACCGCTACACGATCTACGGCATGCTCGAGCGCCTCGGCTGCGAAGTCATGGACATGGGCGTGGTACGTGACGACCCCGCGCTCCTCGAAGCCGCTTTCAACAAAGCGGCGCAGGCGGCGGACGTGGTCATCACCAGCGGCGGGGTCTCGGTCGGCGAAGCGGACTTCGTCAAGGAGCTCCTCAACAAGCTCGGACAGGTGGTGTTCTGGAAGATCGCGATGAAGCCGGGCAGGCCTCTCGCGTACGGGCGCGTCGGCAACGCGCACTTCTTCGGGCTTCCGGGCAACCCGGTGTCGGTGATGGTGACCTTCTACCAGTTCGTCCGCGACGCGCTGCTGAAGCTTTCGGGGCGCGATCCGGTCGAGCCCCCCCCGACCTTCAAAGTGCCTTGCACCTCGTCGCTGAAGAAAGCGCCCGGACGCACCGAGTTCCAGCGCGCCGTCCTCACCCGCGGCGCCGACGGTCAGTGGACCGTGCGCGCAACCGGCGAGCAGGGCTCGGGCATCCTGCGCTCGATGTCGGAGGCCAACTGCTTCATCATCCTGCCGACCGACCAGGGCAACGTCACGCCGGGCACGCTGGTCGACGTCCAGGTCATGGAGGGCGTGATCTGATGCCGGTGCACCACCTCGAGCACTTCCTCATCCAGACCGGCGACATGACCGCGACCCGCGACTGGTACGTGCGCGTGCTGGGATTGCGCGTAGGCGAGCACCCGGACTTCAAGTTCCCGGTGTGCTGGATGTACATCGGCGACACCGACGTCATCCACATCACCGAAGGCGGGAAGAACGTCAGCGACAACCGCAAGCGCTATCTCGGCCAGCAGTCCGACGCGCTCGCAGGCACCGGGGTCATCGACCACGTGGCGTTCAGGTGCAGCGGGCTCGAAGAGATGATGGAGCGCCTGAAAGCGGCGCAAGTGCCGTTCAGCAGGCGCCAGGTCGACGACCAGGGTCTTTTCCAGCTGTTCCTGCTCGACCCTAACGGCATCAAGGTCGAGCTCAATTTCGCAGCCGCGGAAGCCGCGGGGATCAGCGCCGAACTGATGGCGTAGGCCCTTCCGGGCTGATCGGCTGCAGGACCGCTCACGATACAAAAACAAAGCCCGGCAGATGCCGGGCTTTTTTCCGTAATTCGAAGGTCAGGGTTTAGCGCCGGCGACGCCGCTTCCCGTCTTCACCACTTTCGCGCGCTTGTAGTGCTCCGCCGCGCGGTCCTGGTATTTGCCGAGCAGCTCGCTGTCCTTCTTCGCCGAATCATCGGCCTTGGCTTTCGCCTCGGCCGCTTTGGCTTTCTGCTCTTCGCTCGGCGCGGGCAGCTTTGCATAGCCGAGGGTGGCCATGCCCCAGCCCAGCACCGCGGCCGTCGCTACTGCTGCGATCTTCTTCATTGCTTCCAGCCCTCCTTCATTGCAGACGCCGGCGAGGTCGCGGGCGAGCTTCCCGATGCCGGGCGTGCGCGACCCGCCATCACCTGGCGATACCAGAGGTCGTGGTGCTCCTTCGCCCACGTCTCGTCCACGGTGCCGTGGCGCATCGCGTCGTAAGAGCCTTCGAGCCCGATCGTGCCGAGATAGATGTGGCCTAGCGACAGCGCGATGTAACCCACCGCCGCCACCGCGTGGATCACGTTCGAGATCTGCATCGTCTCGCGTGTCTGGCCGAAGTTGGGGAAATCGAGCACCAGGCCGGTGACGCTGACGACGATGCCGAGCGTCAGCACGCCGAGCCAGAACCAGATTTTTTCACCGGCGTTGAAGCGCCCGGCCGGAACGTGGCGGCCTTTCAGGAAATCGCCGAACCGGCGCAGCCACGTCCAGTCGTGCGAGCGAAAGACATTGTCGCGGATGAAGGTGAAAACCATCAGCAGGGTGCACACGACGAACAGCGGCCCGAGGAAGTTGTGCAGGTTCTTGCCGAGCACCGTCAGCGCCGAAAAAATCGTATAGCCGAAGATCGGCAGCAGGACGTAACGGCCGAACAGCATGAAGATGCCGCTCACCGCCAGGATCACGAAGACGACCGCGGTCGTCCAGTGGAGGATGCGCTCCCATGAAGTGAACCTGAGGATCTCGCGTCCGGTGCGAGGCTCGTTCAGCATGATCTCGCCGCGCCGCCAGTAGAACAGCAGTATCACGAGAAATGCGATCACGACGAGCCAGCCGCCGAAGACCGTCACCGGCCCGTTGCGGACGCGGCGCCACATCTCGCCTTCGGTCTGGATCAGGACGTTGGTTTCACGGCCGCGGACCTGGGTGGTCTGGTACGCGTTGATGTCGCCGGAGCGCACGTCGCGCCACATCGGCGCGTTGTTGCCGGGTTGCGTCGCCTGGCGCTGCACCTCGGCGGGCTGCCCCTGGGCGGCTCCCGGCTGCTGCGCGGCGCCCTGCTGAACGGCGCTCTGCTGCTGGGCCAGCGCCAGCGCCTGCGGAAGAACGAGGACTGCGAGCGCGACGAACAATCGCGCCAGCCGTTGCGCTATTCGATTGCTATGCATCTTTCCCCCTCGGGCTTACTGCGTGCCGGTGCGCAGGTATTCGTTCTGGCCGTTGTTGCGAGCCCTGATCGACTTTTCCCAATCGGCTTTGTTGTTGTTGAACGGCTGGCTTTCCCACGGCTGGTTGTCGGGCTTGCCCTGATACTGGCCCTGCTTGTACACGGTGACCGTGGGCTTTTCGCCGCAGCCTGCGAGCAGCAGCGCCATGAGGGTGAGGGATGTCGATGCCGCCGCGAGTCCCAGGAAGCGGATCCTCATGATTTCGGCCCCGGCTGCGGTTGAGCCGGCGCTTGCGTCTCGGGCTTGCCGTAAGCCGTTCCCCAACCC
>JAQGNC010000297.1 GCA_028292065.1 Betaproteobacteria bacterium | reverse complement strand
GCGGCGATCTCGTGGCGCACGTGTTTTCGAGCGTCTCGGGATTGCTTCGTCGCACCGCTTCTCGCAATGACAACATCTACCAGCTACGTGTAACAGGACTCCCATGGATTTTTCGCTTAACGAAGAGCAGCGTCACTGGCAGCAGGAAGCACGCAAGTTCGCCGAAGAGGAGATCAGGCCGCTGTCAGTCACGCGCGACCAGATCGAAGGCGCTTTCGAGCCGTGGGATTGGGACATCATCAAGAAAGGCTCTAAGCTCGGTTTTCGCACCCTCGGCGTGCCGAAGGACTGGGGTGGCCCCGGCGCGGATTTCGTGACCCAGGCGGTCGTCATGACCGAGCTCGCGAAAGGCGACAGCGCGATCTCCAAAGCTTTCAGCCAGAACTGGAAGTGGAGCCATCTGATGTCGGGATCGTGCACCACCGACCAGAAAGAGCGCTTCCTCAAGCCTTTCCTCGCCGACGACACGTATCTCATGGGGCGCGGCATCACCGAGCCCAATGCGGGCTCGGACAATCGCTTCCCACCCGCGGACGCACCGAAAGCGGGTTTCCGTCTCAAGGCCGAGCGCGACGGCGACGAGTGGATCCTCAATGGCGAAAAATGCTTCATCGCCAACGGCAGTGTCGGCTCGCTCTTCTTCGTCGACGCGCGCACCAACCCCGAAGTCAACGTGAAGCAGGGCGGTACGCTTTTCATGGTGCCGAAAGGCACGCCCGGTTTTCGAATAGGCAAAGTGTTCAACAAGCGCGGCTGGCGCTTCTACCAGAACGCCGAGCTCATCTTCGAGAACTGCCGCATCCCTCACGCCAACATCGTCGGGCAGGTGAACGGTGGCGCCAAGGCGGGCGCGGGCGACACCACCGGCGGCGACATCTTCGGTGACCTCGAGCTCGCGGCCAATGCGGTCGGTGTCTGCGACGACGCGGTCCGCATGGCGATGGAGTTTTCGCGCAGGCATACCCGCGCGGGCAAGCCCATCGGCGAGCACCAGGTGGTGCAGTTGAAGCTGAACGAGATGCACGCGCTCACCGAAGCGCTGCGCTCGTACGTGATGCGCGTGGCGTGGGAGCGCGACCAGGGTGGTCCCATCGGCGCCAACGCGGGTCTCGCGATGAACCTGTCGACCGACATCATCCAGCGCGTGACGCGGCTCAACATGGACATCCACGGCGCGCGGGGTTGCATGATGTACGCGCGGGTCGACAAGCTCATGCGCGACGCGATGATATGGACCCACCTCGCGGGGGACACGGTGCAGCGGATCAAGATCCTCAAGCGGCTGAAGTAACTCAATCAAATGCCTCAACGCGAAGGACGCGAAGGACGCAAAGGAAGATCGACAAATCAAATGAGCTTCATGGCGAATCCCTTACTTTTTCATTTTTCCTTCGCGTCCTTTGCGTTAAAGCTTTTAAGGTGTTGGTTTGCCGTTTCGGTCTTGGGTGCACTCGCAAGCGCTGCATACGCGCAGTCGTATCCGACTCGGCCCATCAGGATGGTCATGCCGTTCCCGCCCGGCGGCAACGTGGACACGCTGGGCCGCGTGCTCGCGAGACAGCTCGAAATACAGCTCGGGCAGCCGGTCGTCGTCGACAACCGCGGGGGCGCGAACGGCATCCTCGGCGTCGACATCGTGGCGAAGGCCATCCCGGACGGTTACACCCTGCTCGATACCTCGTTCTCGTTCGTGGTCAACCCGAGTATCTATCGCAAGCTTCCCTACGACACCGAGCGCGACTTCGTGCCGATCACCAATTTCGCGCTTGGGCTCGGCTACGTGCTCGTCTCGAATCCGTCCTCGCAGGTGAATTCGGTAAAGGACCTTGTTGCGATGGCAAAGAAAACCAGCCTGCGCTACAGCTCGCCGGGAATCGGCAACGGCCAGCACCTCGCGGGCGCACTGCTCGCGACCAAGGCCGGCATCGAGCTCCTGCACGTGCCGTACAAAGGCGGCGGCCCTGCGCTCACCGCGGCGCTCGGCGGAGAAGTGCAGCTCACCTTCACGGCGGCGGCGGTGGGCGCGCCGCACATCAAATCCGGCAAGCTCAAGGCGCTCGGCTTCAGCGGTGCGTCGCGGCTTGCCGCGCTGCCGGACGTGCCCACGATCGCGGAAGCCGGGATCCCGGGGTTCGCCTACGATTCGGGCTGGCACGGGCTGTTCGCCCCCGCACGCACGGCTCCCGCGATCATCAACCGCATCTACAGCGAAGCGGCTAAAGCGGTTCAGGAGCCGAAGGTCAGGGAGCTGCTCGTGAGCGGAGGATACGAGCCGAAAGCCGATTCGCCGGCCGAATTCGCTAAAGTTTTCAGGGCGGACATCCGAAAATACCGGGACATCGTGAAAGCCGCGCGGATCGAGCCGCAGTAGCGGAAGAATTGGTAGCGCAGGCGCCTGCGCTACATAGAGAGTCGTCGTCATGCTGTTTCGAGAGCTGAACCGCGGTAAATGCAAAACCTATCTCATCGCCTGCGAGCGCACCCGCCGCGCGGCGCTGATCGATCCGGTGAAAGGGCAGGTCGAGCGATATCTCGCGCTGCTCGCGTACGAGGGCCTCAAGCTCGACGCGCTGATCGACACCCACACGCACGCCGACCATCCGACCGGCACCTTCCTCCTGAGAGACCTGACCGAGGCGCGCCTCATCATGCACCGGCGCGCGCCGGTGCCGCTCGCGACCGAGCACGTCGAGGACGGCGATACGATTCATGTCGGCGACCTGCGGATCGAAGTGCTGTACACGCCAGGCCACACGCCTGACGGCATCAGCCTGTACGTCGAAGGCCGGGTGTTCACCGGCGACGTGCTCCTCATCGGCGGCACCGGCCGCGCCGATTTCGCGGGCGGCGATTCGGGCCACCAGTACGATGCGATCGCGGGCAAGCTCTTCACCCTGCCGGAGGACACCGTGGTCTATCCCGCGCACGACTATCGCGGCAACACGAGCTCGACGATCGGCCACGAGAAAAAAGCCAATCCGCGGATGGCCGGACGCACCCGCGAGCAGTATGTCGCGCTGATGGCGAGCCTCAACTTTCCGCTGCCCGAGAAGATCCAGGAAGTGCTGCAGCCCAACCAGTCCGCGATCGAGGACGACAAGACGAAGTTTCCCGACCTCGCGCAGCTCAACCAGGTGCGGCAGCTCACTGCCGAAGACGTCGGGGCCCGGTTCGCCTCGACCACGCCCCCGTTCATCCTCGACGTGAGAGAGCCGCAGGAATACACCGGCGAGCTCGCCCATATCCGCGGCAGCGTGCTGATTCCGCTGCGCGAGCTCGCCGACCGTGCGGGCGAGCTGATACCGCACAAGTCGAAGCCGATCGTCGTCGTCTGCCGCTCCGGCGTGCGCAGCACGACCGCGGCGGCGATCCTGTCAGGACTCGGCTTCGAAGACGTCTACAACCTGCAGGGCGGCATGATCGACTGGCACGACCGCGGGCTCCCGATCGAGCGCCGGGCGCGGGCCGCGAACGGCTGAGCACATGTCGGCGGTGTTACATTCGGCGCTGACACTTACACATTCGAACGTCGGCACACATGCTCGATCTCAAAAACAAAATCGCAGTGGTCACCGGCGCAGGCTCGGTCGGCCCCGGCTGGGGTAACGGGAAAGCGACCGCCGTGCTGCTCGCGCGGCAGGGCGCGAAAGTCTTCGCGATCGACGTGCAAGACTCCGCCGCGCAGGAAACCTGCGCGCTCATCGCAGAGGAAGGCGGGGAGTGCACGCCGTGGCGGTGCGACATGACCGACTCGGCGCAGGTCGCGGCGGCGGTCGAAGGCTGCATCGCCCGTTACGGCCGCATCGACATCCTCGTCAACAACGTCGGCGGCTCGGCCGGCGGCGATCCGGTCTCGATGCCGGAGGAGGTCTGGGACGCGCAGCTCGATCTCAACCTGAAGACCGCGTTTCTCGGCTGCAAGCACGTGCTGCCGGTCATGCAGCAGCAGCGCGCGGGCGCGATCGTCAACATCTCGTCGATCGCCGGCCTGCGTCAGCACGTCGACGGCCGCGTGAACGTCGCTTACAGTGCCGCGAAGTCCGGGCTGATCGGCTTCACGAACTCGGTCGCGATGAAATACGTGAAGCAGGGCGTGCGCTGCAACACCGTCGTGATCGGCGTCATGCACACCCCGCTGGTCGAGCAGCGCCTGGTCCGCCAGCTCGGCGCGGCCGACGCCGAAGCGCTGATCGCGCAGCGCCACGCGCAGGTCCCGCTCGGACGCATGGGAGACGCGTGGGACGCGGCGCACGCCGTGCTGTTCCTCGTGTCCGACGAGGCGCGCTACATCACTGGCACCGAGATCGTCGTCGACGGCGGGATCAGCGCGGCGCGCCCGTGAGGCTGCCGCTGCGCGGCTGAGGTGCTCGCAGGGCCGGCGGGCTGACGGGACATTGGGGAACTTGTCCGGGCAGAGACTGCCGAAGGACGGTCGTTGCCGTACTCGCACGGCGTCAGGTCAGGAGTGCGAGCGGCTCCAGAAAACCGTCAGCTGAGCCGTTAAGCAGGACACCATGCCCGCAGTGACCACTGTCCCGTCGTCCGGAGATCAGGACATCGACGGCGTCCTCGTCGGACGCAAATGGGCCGTTTCCAGCCTGTCCTACAGCTTTCCCGCGAGCGCCGCGTTCTACGAAGCGGGCTACGGCAATGGCGAGCCGCTCAATAACTTCGAGGTATTGAACCCGACCCAGCAAGCTGCGGTCAGGACCGTACTGCGTGGCTATGCCGCCGTGGCGAACGTCACGTTCACCGAGGTCGCCGAGACTTCGTCGGCGCACGCCGACCTGCGTTATGCCTCGTCGGACGCGCCCGGCACCGCGTGGGCGTATTACCCCGCGACGGCGTCCTACGGCGGCGACTCCTGGTACAACAACTCGACCGGCTGGTACGATTCGCCGGTCAAAGGCACCTACGCCTACGAGACGTTCCTGCACGAGACCGGCCACGCACTGGGGCTGAAGCACGCGCAGGAAGCGCCTGCGGTGTCCGGCGCGCACGACTCGATGGAATACACCGTGATGACCTACCACTCCTACGTGGGGCAGGTCGGGACGGACGGTTACACCAACGGCGCGTGGAGCTTCGCGCAGAGCCTGATGATGCTGGACATCGCCGCGGTCCAGTACCTGTACGGCGCGAATTACGCGACCAACAGCGGCAACACCACCTACACCTGGAGCCCGGCCACCGGCGAGCTGTCGATCGACGGCGTGGCGCAGGGCGCCCCGATCGGCAACCGCGTCTTCATGACGATGTGGGACGGCGGCGGCACCGACACTTACGATTTCTCGAGCTACACCACCGGCGTCGCGGCGGACCTGCACGCAGGCGCCTGGAGCACCCTGGCGACGGCTCAGCTTGCCTATCTCGGAGACGGCCATTACGCCGCGGGCAACGTCGCGAATTCGCTGCTCCACGACGGTGACCTGCGCTCGCTCATCGAAAACGCGACGGGCGGCGCGGGGAACGACACGCTCACCGGTAACGAGCTCGCCAATACACTCGTCGGGAATGCCGGCGACGACCTCCTCTTCGGAGACAGCGGCAACGATATCCTCGACGGCGGCGCCGGCAGCGACCGGCTTTTCGGGGGGGCGGGGCTGGACATCGCGCGCTTTTCGGCCGCGCACGGCGCGTACGTGGTCGCGAGGAGCGGTGTCACGGTGACGATTGCGGGCGCCGACGGCACCGACACCCTCGACGGCGTGGAGCGGCTGCAGTTTACCGACAGCTTCATCAAGCTCGGCGCGACGCTGAATGACTTCAACGGCGACGGGCGCAGCGACATCCTGTGGCACAACGCCGACGGGCGGGTCGACCTCTGGCAGATGAACGGCGCGCAATTCGACGCGACGGCTTCGTTCGGCCCGGTCGCCACCAGCTGGGTGATTATCGATGCACACGGCGATTACGACGGTGACGGCAGGAGCGACATCCTCTGGCGCAATACCGACGGCCGGGTCGAGCTCTGGCGGATGAACGGCACCCAGCGTATCGCGAGCGCATCGCTGCCGGGCGTCCCGACCGACTGGAGCATCGTCGACGCGCACGGCGATTACAACGGCGACGGCAGGAGCGACATCCTCTGGCACAACGCGGACGGGCGTGTCGACGTCTGGCAGATGAACGGGGCAGGGCTCAGCGCGGGCGCATCGCTGCCTGCGCTCGCCGCGAGCTGGAGCATCGTCAACGGCAGCGGCGACTTCGATGGCGACGGCAGGAGCGACATCGTATGGCGTAACAGCGACGGCACCGTGAGCATCTCGCTGATGAACGGGACACAGATCGCCGCGACCGGCTCGGTCAGCGTGCCCATGGACTGGAGCATTGTCGACGCGCAGGGTGATTACAACGGCGACGGCAGGAGCGACATCCTGTGGCGCAACGCCGACGGGCGCATCGACCTGTGGCAGATGAACGGCACCGGCGTCGCAGGTGCATCGCTGCCGGCCGTGCCGACTGACTGGAATATCGCGGCCGCGCACGGCGACTACGACGGCGACGGCAGGAGCGACATCCTGTGGCGCAACAGCGACGGGCGCGTCGACGTATGGGCCATGGACGGTGCGCGCATCGCCACGGCAGGGGCGCTGCGCGCAGTGCCCGTCAACTGGACCCTCGTCGACGGACAGGGTGATTACAACGGTGACGGGACGAGCGACATCCTGTGGCGTGACGGCAGCGGCGCCCTCACCCTGTGGCAGATGACCGGCGCACACATCGGCGCTACAGGGCTTTTCGGTGCGGTCCCATTCGACTGGGCGCCCGCTGACTCGACCGAGCTCGGCGCGAGCCTCAACGGCGACGCAGGCGCCAACACATTGACGGGCACCGTCGGGCGCGACACGCTTTTCGGCCGCGGCGGCCACGATACGCTGACCGGCGGCGCAGGGTCCGACAACTTCGTTTTCAACAGCGCGCGCGGACCCGATACCGCGGTCGTGACCGATTTCCAGTCCGGGACCGATACGCTCACGCTGAGCGATGTCGTCTTCCCGGGTATCGCGCGGGGGACGCTGAGCGCGAGCGTCTTCGTCGCCGAAGGCGGCGCCGTCGCGCACGACAGCGATGATCGCATCCTCTACGACTCAGCGGCCGGCACTGTTGCCTACGACGCCGACGGCTCGGGGGCGCTGGAAGCGTGGACTTTCGCCACGCTCGCGAACCACCCTTTGCTCACTGCCGCGGACGTCCACGTCGGCGTGATCTGAGTGCTGCGCCTTGCCGCGCGGTACTCCTGCCTAGGGTGTAGGCACTGAAGCTGATTCCGCGTCTTCCCCGCGCCCTCTAGCATCCTTCCCATCGACATCGCATCAGGCGTTTCGATCGGGACCGAAGCCAGCGCGCCTTGCGTGTCCCGTCAAACCTGCTCCGATCGAGCGCGCATATTTCGGGAAAGGGTAAATCATGAAACGCATCTTGAATCTGGCAGCAGTGGCCGCTCTCGCGTTCGGCGCGCAGGCGGCGTGGTCGCAGCAGTCCGAGCAGCAGATCCCGCAAGGCAACCGCGAGAGTGTCGACGTCGTGGCCCAGGCTTCGACGAGCGGCCCCCGGCAGGAGCCCGTCGCGCGCGAAGCGCAGCCCCGCAGGCTGAGCACGTTCGAAGCGACCGGGCTTGCCGGCGACGGTCCGTTCCCGTCCAGAGGCGGACCCTCCGACGACTGATCGGAACGCCCGGCGCGGCGCGTGCCGTGCCGGGCGCCCACGGGCGCGCGCAGCGAGCGGTGGGCTCATCGACAGGGAATGACGCGATGAACGTTTATCCGGCGCTTTACATGAGCGCGCGCGACGGCGCGCCGGTGGTGACGTCGTCGCTCGAATTACTGCGGCTGCTCCAGGTCGGCCATCATCGCGCCGAGGAAACGGCCGGCTTCGCCGCCGGAGACCGCGCGGTGATCGAAAGTCAGCGACAGCGGAAGCACCCGGTGGACCGCCGGCGCGCCTGCGGCAACCACCACCGCATCCCGTATGCGTCCCGCGCCGACGATCGCCACGGTCGGCGGTACGACGACCGGTGACGCGTAGCGCCCCGCAATCGTGCCGAAGTTCGACAGCGTGATCGTGTGGCCGCGCAGCTCTTCCGGCGGCACGCGGCGGGCGCGGGCGTCGCGAATCAGATTCGCAAGGCCTGTCCCGAGGTCTTCGGCGCCGCGCTCGCCGACGTTGCGCAGGACCGGCACGAGCAGGCCGTCGGCGGCATCCACCGCGATACCCAGGTCGATTTTCTTGACGACCCAGCGTCCGATGCGCCGGCTGTCGTACCACGCGTTCAGCGAAGGCTCCGCTTTACAGCCCGCGACGATGGCTCGGATGAGCCTCAGCATGACTTTCTCGCCGCCTGCCCAGCCGTGGATGTCGGCGTCGTCCATGATCGTGGCGGACGCGACTTCTGCGTTCGCGAGCATCATGTTCTGCGCCATGGCGCGGCGCACGCCTCGCAGCAGCTCGATCGGCCCGGCGTCCGAGAGGATGCGCGCGGCCCGCTGAACGTCGCCGCCGGTGATCATGCCGTCGGTGCCGGTCGGCGTGACCATCGCGAGATCGACGTCGAGCTTGCGCGCGAGGGCCCGCACCGCGGGAATCGCCTTGATGCCGGCAGCGGTGGGGGCGGGCGCCGCGCCCATCGGCGCAGTGCGCGCGACTTTCTGTCCGACTTCGACCTGGCCGACGACCGTGCCTGCGCCCGCGTCTGCGCTTTCGCCTTCGAACGCGACGAGTGGCGCGCCGATATGCGCGATGTCTCCGGGGTTGCCGTAGAGGCGCTCGATCGTGCCGTCGTACGGCGCGGGGATGTCGACGATCGCCTTGGCGGTTTCCACCGACACCATTGGCTGGTCGACCGTGATCGTGTCGCCGGTCTTCACGTGCCACTGCACGATCTCGGCTTCCTGCAGGCCTTCGCCGAGGTCGGGGAGCTTGAATATCTTCATCCGGCCCATCCTATCGCTTTGCGTGCGCCCGCGACGATGCGCGCGACGTCGGGCATGTAGCGTTTTTCCAGGCGCGCGAGCGGCATCACGGTGTCGTAGCCGGTGACACGCTGCACCGGCGCCATCAACGACAACAGCCCGTGCTCGGACACCGCGGCGGCGATCTCGGCAGCGAACCCGGCGGTGCGAGGCGCTTCGGAAACGACGACGCAGCGGCCGGTGCGCGCGACCGACGCGAGTATCGTCTCGAGGTCATACGGCTTGAGGGTCGCCACGTCGATCACTTCGGCGGCGTAGCCTTCTTCCGCGAGCGCGTCGGCCGCGCCCAGGGTCTCGTGCACCATGCCGCCCCAGGTGACGAGGGTGACGTCGGTGCCTTCGCGCAGCGTGAAACAGCTGTCGAGCGGCAGCGCCGCGCCGTCGTCTTCGATCTCTTCCCTGAACAGGCGGTAAAGACGCGTGGGCTCGAGAAAGATCACCGGGTCGGGATCGCGTATCGCTGCGAGCAGCAGGCCGTAAGCAGTGCGCGGCGAGGAGGGGTAGACGACGCGGATGCCCGGGATGTGCGCGAACATCGCCTCGGGGCTTTCCGAATGGTGCTCGGGCGCGTGTATGCCGCCGCCGCACGGCGTGCGCAGCACCATCGGGCAGGTCATGCGCCCGCGCGTGCGATAGCGCATGCGCCCTGCGTGATTGATGATCTGGTCGATCGTCGCATAGGCGAAACCGGAGAACTGTATTTCCGCGACGGGTTTGAGGCCTTCGACCGCCATGCCCACCGCCATGCCGGCGATCATGCCTTCGGCGAGCGGCGTGTCGAGCACGCGCTCCGCGCCGTAACGGTCGATGAGACCGAGCGTCGAGCGGAACACGCCGCCGTCACGCCCCACGTCCTGTCCCAGCACGACGACGCTCTCGTCGCGCGCCATCTCGGAGGCGAGAGCGAGGTTGATCGCTTCGACCAGCGTGACCTGCGGCATGCGTTACGCGTCCCGGTCCGCGCCTTCGAGCGCGGCTTGAACCACTTCGGCGCGCTGGGACTCGAGCGCCGCCGGCAGGGTCGCATACATATGCTCGAACATCGCCGCAGGCTCGGGCGCCGGCGTATCGACATACGCCTGCACCGCGGCCTGCACGCGCTCGTTGCAGTCCCTGGCCAGCGCTTCTTCGCGTGACCTGTCCCACGCGCCGGCTGCGATCAGGTAATTGCGCATGCGAAGCACCGGCTCGCGCTTCCACGCATCGGCGACTTCGTCGGCGCTGCGGTAACGGCTCGCGTCGTCCGCGGTCGTGTGGTCCGAGAGGCGATACGTGACGGCTTCGATCAGGGAGGGGCCGCCGCCGGCCCGGGCGCGCTCGAGCGCGCGGTCCATGACCTCGCGCACTGCGACCAGATCGTTACCGTCGACCTGCTCCGAAGGAATGCCCGCCGCGATGCCTTTCTGCGCGAGCGTCTGCGCCGCGCTCTGCGCCGCGCGCGGCACCGAGATCGCCCACTGGTTGTTGGTGACGAGAAAGACGAGCGGAAGCTGCCACGCGCCCGCGGCGTTCATGCCCTCGTAGAAATCGCCTTTGGACGTCGCGCCGTCGCCGAGGGCGCACACCACCGCGCGAGGCTCGCGCTTGAGCTTGATCGCGTAGGCCGCGCCGGCGGCGTGGGTCGCTTGCGCGGCGATCGTGATGCAGATCGGGAAGTCGCGCCTGGGGCCGGCGTAATCGCTGCCGCGCTCGTCGCCGCTCCAGTAGAGGAAAAGCTCTTTCATCGTGACCCCGCGCATGAGTTGCACGCCCTGCTCGCGGTAGGTCATGAGGAATACGTCATCGCTCTTCATCGCGGAGCCGACGCCCGCCTGTATCGCTTCCTGGCCGAGGATAGGCGCGTAGGTGCCGAGCTGTCCGGTGCGCTGCAGCGCGATCGCTTTCGCGTCGTAGGTGCGCATCAGGACCATCCAGCGATAGAGGTCGACGAGCTGTCCGGTGTCTTTCGCGAACGCGGGCCACTCGCGCGTCGCGCGTGCGTTCTCGTCGAGAAACTGGGTGTAGTGAATCTCGAAGCGTGCGACAGCTGTCAACGGGCTCCTCCGGACTCCGCTCTCGTGCCGGCTGATTCTAGCGGCATCGGCGGGCACCGAAGCAAGCGCCGCGCCGAACAGCGCCGTCATTCCGGACGCGCGATAGCGCATGTGATCCGGAATCCATCTTTAAACCCGTTTAAAGTCAAAATGGATTCTGACCTGCGCCAGAATGACGGGGGCGCCGGCTCGCGGCCTCCGAATGAAAAAAGGCCGGCATGATGCCGGCCTTCTAAACGGCGGTGCGTGAGAGCTTACGCCGCCTGCGCGTGCAGGATCTCCCTCAGCACGTACGGCAGGATGCCGCCGTGCTTGAGATACTCGATCTCGATCGGCGTATCGGCGCGCAGGATGACCGTGACGTTTTTCCTGCTGCCGTCCTTGCGATGGATCGTCAGCGTCACATCCTGGCTCGGCTTCAACTCGCCTTCGACCCCGGTCACGTCGAACGTCTCGCTGCCGTCGATGGCGAGCGACGCGACACTGTCGCTGCCTTTGAACTGGCACGGCAGGATGCCCATCATGATGAGGTTCGTCCGATGGATGCGCTCGAAGCCTCGCGCGACCACGAACTTCACGCCGAGCAGCTGCGGTCCTTTGGCGGCCCAGTCGCGCGACGAGCCGGTGCCGTATTCCTCTCCGGCGAAGACGACGAGCGGCGTGCCTTCCTTGCGATAGCGCGCAGCGGCGTCGTAGATGCCCATCTGCTCGCCGCTGGGCTGGTGCAGCGTCACGCCGCCTTCGACGCCGGGCACCATCAGGTTCTTGATGCGCACGTTGGCGAAAGCGCCGCGCAGCATGACTTCGTGATTGCAGCGACGCGCGCCGAAAGTGTTCATCTCGCGCGCCTGGTGTGCGACGAGCCACTGGCCCGCGGGCGACGTCGATTTGATCGGCGCGACCGGGCTGATGTGGTCGGTCGTGAGCGAGTCGCCGTAGATGCCCAGCGCACGTGCGCCTTTCACGTCCGACACTGTGCCGGGCTGCAGGCCGACGCCTTCGAAGAACGGCGGCTCGAGGATGTAAGTCGATTGCGGGTCGTAATCGAACGTCGCGCCTTTGCTTTCGGGAATCGCGTCCCAGAGCTGCTTCGCCCCTGCGAGGTCGCCGTATTCGCGGCGGAACTTGTCGGCGTCGTTCGCGAACTTGAGCGTTGCGGCGATCTCCGCATCGGTCGGCCAGATGTCTTTCAGGTAGACCGGCTTGCCGTCGGAGCCGGTGCCGATCGGGTCCTTGTCGGTATCGATGCGAACCGTTCCCGCGAGCGCGAACGCGACGACCAGCGGCGGGCTCATCAGGAAGTTCGCTTTCAGACTCTGGTGCACGCGCGCTTCGAAGTTGCGGTTACCCGAGAGCACCGCGCAGGCGACGATGTCGTTCTTGACCACTGCGTCTTCGAGCGCTTCGTCGAGCGGGCCGGCATTGCCCATGCACGTGGTGCAGCCGTAGGCGACGACGTGGTAACCGAGCTGCTCGAGGTAAGGCATGAGCCCGGCGTCTTTCAAGTACGACGTGACGACTTTCGATCCCGGCGCGAGCGAAGTCTTCACTCGCGGGCTCACTTTAAGTCCTTTCTCGACCGCTTTCTTCGCGAGCAGGCCGGCTGCGAGCAGCAGGTTCGGGTTCGACGTGTTGGTGCACGAAGTGATCGCGGCGATCAGCACGTCGCCATGGCCGACGTCGATGCCCGGGCGCTGGGTGCCGACACGCTTGTCCTTGTCCGCGGCGGGCTTGCCGTAGCCGCGCTCGGCGGCGGGCTTGGAAAGCAGCGACTCGAACTGGCTCTTGATCTTCGGCAGGTCGATGCGGTCCTGCGGAAACTTCGGTCCCGACACGCTCGGCACTACGCTCGACAGGTCGAGCTCGATCACGCGGGTGTAATCGATCTCGCCTTTGCGCGGGATGCCGAACAGGCCTTGCGCGGTGAAATACGCCTGCACCGCTTCGACGAGCTCGGCAGGCCGCCCGGTCGTGCGTAAGTACTCGATCGTCTTGTCGTCGACGCCGAAGAAACCGATCGTGGCGCCGTAGTCGGGCGACATGTTGGCGACGACCGCGCGCGCGGGCGCGCTGAGCGATGCAGCGCCTTCGCCGAAATATTCGACGAACTGGCCGACGACCTTGTTCTTGCGCAGGAGCTCGGTGACCGTGAGTACCACGTCGGTCGCGGTCACGCCTTCTCGAAGCTTGCCGCTCATGTGCACGCCGACCACGTCGGGCGTGAGGAAATAGATCGGCTGGCCGAGCATTCCGGCTTCGGCTTCGATGCCGCCCACACCCCAGCCGACGACCCCGATCCCGTTGACCATCGTGGTGTGCGAATCGGTGCCGACCAGGGTATCGGGATAGTAGATGCCGTCCTTGTCCCACACCCCGCGCGACAGGTACTCGAGGTTCACCTGGTGCACGATGCCGTTGCCCGGCGGGACGATGCGGATGCCCTGGAAAGCCTGCTTGCCCCATTTCAGGAACGCGTAGCGCTCGCCGTTACGCTTGAATTCGATTTCCATGTTGCGCTGGACCGCATCGGCCTGGCCGCTCACGTCGACTTCGACCGAGTGATCGACGACGAGGTCGACCGGCACCAGCGGCTCGATGCCGCTCGCGTCGCCGCCGAGCTTCTGCGCCGCGTTACGCATCGCGGCGAAATCGTTGAGCGCGGGAAAGCCCGCCATGTCCTGGAGCAGGATGCGCGCGAGCACGAAAGGGATTTCGGCGCTGCGCGCTCCGGTGGCTTTCCACGCCGCAAGCTCGCGCACGTGCGCTTCGGTCACGCGCTTGCCGTCGCAGTTGCGCAGCACCGATTCGAGCACGATGCGCAGGCTCTGCGGCATGCGCGACACTTGTCCGAGGCCCGCGGCTTCGAGCGCCGCGAGCGAGTAGTAGCGGCCTTTGCGGCCCGACGGGAGAGGGAGGTCCTTGAGCGAATCGAAGAGATTGTGGGGCATGGGATCAGTTGCCTTGTTCTTGCGAATACGCGCTGTCAGCGCGGCTTCGCATGGGTTGATTTTGCGAATACACGCTGCTCAGCGCGGCTTCGCGGTTGATTTATGCGAAAACCCTCATAAGCGCGGCTTCGCGGATTTGTATTGCGCGAAGTCGCGCGTTTTGTAGGCGCCGCTCGCCACATAGCGGCCCAGCAGCAGGAATTCGTCAGGCGTTTCTATCGTGCCGAAGATGCGCACGATCTCGTGCCCTGAGAGATCGTAGAAAATGAAAGTCGGCGTGCCCTTGATCTTCGAGGTTTGCGCGTATTCCTTCTCTGTCTGCTCACGGCTGGCGAAGTCGCGGATCGGCACCGAGCTCCAGATGTCGAGCGAGAGGTTCGCGAAGTTCGCCCGATAGTAATCCTGCACGTCCTTGCGGTTGAGTACCTGGGTGCGCATGTGCCGGCAGCCGGGGCAGCCTTCCTGCTCGAAGATCACCAGCAGCGCTTTCTTGCCGTCGCTCTTCGCCTCCGCCGCTTCCGCTTTCAGGTCGCCCATGTTCAGGTTGAAGAAGCTCTGGGCGTCGCGGGTCTCGGCGGCGAAGGCGGTGAAAGGGGCAAGGGCTGCAAACAACAGCACGAGCAGGAAGCGCTTGAGCATGATGATCAGCTATCCTTCAACGTCAAAATGGATTCCGGCCTGCGCCGGAATGACGCCTCTCCGATGCCGTCATTCTGGACCCGCGCGAGCGGGAGTGATCCAGAATCCATTTTCGATCGGACTTCATACCGTAAAAAGGTCCACGAACTCGTGCACCGGCATCGCCTCCAGTATCCGCGCGTCGCTGCACACGTTGAGTATGGCGTTCTGCTGTTTGGCCGCGAAGCGCCGCGCGAGATTGGTGCGGAACTTGGCTTCGAGCAGCGGAATGCCGTCCTTGCGGCGGCGGCGATGGCCGATCGGGTATTCGACACCGACTTTCTGCGTGCTCGTCCCGTCCTTGAAGAAGACCTGGACCGCGTTCGCGATCGAGCGCTTGTGCGGGTCCAGATAATCGCGTGTCCACGCAAGGTCCTCGACGCACTCCATCTTCGCGCGCAGCGCGTCGATGCGGGGATCGAGGGCGACTTCGTCTTCATAATCCGGCGCGGTCAGGTTGCCTTTCATGAGCGCGATGGCGGTCATGTACTGGATGCAGTGGTCGCGGTCCGCGGGATTGTTCAGGGGGCCTTTCTTGTCGATGATGCGGATCGCCGACTCGTGGGTGGTGATCACGACTTTCTCGATGTCTTCAATGCGGCCGCGCACGTGGCTGTGCAGCGCCACGGCGCATTCGACCGCGGTCTGCGCGTGGAACTCGGCGGGGAAGGATATCTTGAAGAGCACGTGCTCCATCACGTACGAACCGTAAGGGCGCTCGAACCTGAAAGGCTCGCCTTTGAACAGGACGTCGTAAAAACCCCAGGTCTTCGCAGTCAGCGCCGACGGGTAACCCATCTCGCCTTTCAGGGACATCAGCGCGAGGCGCACGCCGCGGCTCGTCGCGTCGCCCGCGGCCCACGACTTGCGCGACCCCGCGTTCGGCGCGTGGCGGTAGGTGCGCAGCGATTGCCCGTCGATCCACGCATTCGACACCGCGTTGACGATCTCCTCATCGCTGCACCCGATCATGTTCGCGACGACCGCGGTGGTGGCGACTTTCACCAGCACGACGTGGTCGAGGCCGACGCGGTTGAAGCTGTTCTCGAGCGCGATGACGCCCTGAATTTCGTGCGCCTTGATCATTGCGGTGAGCACGTCGCGCATCACCAGCGGCTGCTTGCCTGCGGCGACGCGAGTGCGCGACAGCCAGTCGGCGGTCGCGAGGATGCCGCCGAGGTTGTCGGACGGGTGTCCCCATTCGGCCGCGAGCCAGGTGTCGTTGAAGTCGAGCCAGCGGATCATCGCGCCGATGTTGAACGCGGCCATCACCGGATCGAGCTGGTACGCGGTCCCGGGCACTTTCGCGCCGTTGGGGACCACGGTTCCGGGCACGATCGGGCCGAGGAGCTTGGTGCATGCGGGATACGACAGCGCTTCGAAACCGCAGCCGAGGGTGTCCATGAGACACAGGCGTGCGGTGTCGTACGCTTCGGCGCTGTCGACGTTGTACTTCGTCACATAGTCGGCGATGTCGACCAGGACTTGGTCGGGGTCCGGACGGACGTTGGAAATTGCTGTGGTCATCGTTCTCTCATTTTTAAACCCACCCCCACCCTAACCCTCCCCTGAGGGGGAGGGGACTACAGGCGCGGCGCGCCTGCAAACTCTCCTTCCCCCTCAGGGGGAAGGTCGGGATGGGGGTGGGGTAATTCACCCGTTCACCCGTTCACCCGTTCACCGCTTTTCAATAGGCACGAACTTCCGCGCCTCAGGTCCCGTATAAACCGCGGTCGGCCTGATGATCTTGTTGTCGATCCTCTGCTCGATGACGTGCGCGGCCCAGCCGGCGGTGCGCGAGATGACGAAGATCGGCGTGAACATCGGGGTCGGGATGCCCATCTTGTTATAGGAGACCGCCGAGAACCAGTCGAGGTTCGCGAACATCTTCTTTTCCCGCATCATCACCGACTCGATGCGCTCGGCGACGTCGAACATCTTCAGGTCGGACGTGTCTTCCGAAAGCTCGCGCGCGACTTCCTTGATGATCTTGTTGCGCGGGTCGGCGATCGTGTACACCGGGTGCCCGAAGCCGATCACGGTTTCCTTGTTGCGAACGCGGGTCACGATGTCGTTTTCCGCGGCGTCGGGCGTCTCATAGCGGTTCATCACTTCGAACCCCACTTCGTTCGCGCCGCCGTGCTTGGGCCCGCGCAATGCGCCGATCGCGCCGGTGATCGCGGAGTGCATGTCCGCACCGGTGCCGGCGATCACGCGCGCCGCGAAAGTCGAGGCGTTGAACTCGTGCTCGGCGTACAGGTTGAGCGACGTGTGCATCGCCCGTATCCACCGCGCCTTCGGCGGCGAGCCGTGGAGCAGGTGCAGGAAATGCGCGCCGATCGAATCGTCGTCGGTCTCGACGTCGATGCGCTTGCCGTTGGTGCTGTAGTGATACCAGTAAAGCAGCATCGACCCGAACGAGGCGACGAGGCGGTCGCCGATGTCGCGTGCGCCGGGAAGATTGTGGTCTTCCTTTTCAGGGAGGAGGGTGCCGAGCGCCGAGCACCCGGTTCGCATGACGTCCATCGGGTGCGCACCGGGCGGGATCTGCTCGAGCGTTGCGCGCAGGCTCGCGGGAAGGCCGCGCAACTGCTTCAGCTTCGCTTTGTAATTCGTGAGCTCGGCGGCGGTCGGGAGCCTGCCGTGTATCAGCAGGAAAGCGATCTCCTCGAATTCGGCCTGGTCAGCGATCTCCAGGATGTCGTAGCCGCGGTAGGCGAGGTCATTGCCGGTGCGGCCGACGGTGGAAAGCGCGGTCGTTCCGGCTGCGATACCGGAGAGCGCGACCGATTTTTTCGGTTTGGGTGCTGTGGGGGTTTCGTTGCCGCTCATCTGAGGCTCCTGTGGCATAAAAAAGGCGGCAAGTCCGATGGACCGCCGCCTCTCGCTTGCATAGTCCGGGTGCCCTAGCCCAGCAGCGATTTGATCGAGTCGCGCTCTTCTTCGAGCTCTTTCAGGGTCGCCTGCATGCGCGACTTGCTGAAATCGCTGACGTCGAGCCCTTTTACGATCTCGACCTTGCCGTTGCGGCACGTGGTCGGGTAACCGTAGATGATGCCTTCGGCGATGCCGTAGCTGCCGTCGGACGGGATGCCCATGCTGACCCAGTCGCCTTCAGGCGTGCCGTTGACCCAGTTGCGAACGTGGTCCATCGCCGCGCTGGCCGCGCTCGCCGCCGACGACAGGCCGCGCGCTTCGATGATGGCGGCGCCGCGTTTCTGGATCGTCGGTATGAATTCTCTCTCGAGCCAGCCCTGGTCGTCGATCATCGGCCACGCGGGTTTGCCGTCGACTTCGGCGTTGAAGACGTCCGGGTACTGGGTCGCCGAATGGTTGCCCCACACGGTCATCTTGCGCACCGATGTGACCGGCCTGCCGACTTTTTGCGCGACCTGCGTCAGCGAGCGGTTGTGGTCGAGGCGCATCATCGCGGTGAAATTCGAAGGCTTGAGCTCAGGCGCGTTTTTCATCGCGATCAGGCAGTTGGTGTTCGCGGGATTGCCGACCACGAGCACTTTGACGTCGCGGCTCGCGACTTCCGAGAGCGCTTTGCCCTGCGGCGCGAAGATCTTGCCGTTGGCTTCGAGCAGGTCTTTACGCTCCATGCCGGGACCGCGGGGACGCGCGCCCACGAGCAGCGCCACGTCGGCGTCCTTGAAAGCCACTTTGGCGTCCGCGGTCGGGACGACGCTCTGGAGCAGCGGGAACGCGCAGTCGTCGAGCTCCATGATCACGCCCTTGAGCGCTTTCTGGGCTTTCTCGTCGGGGATCTCGAGCAGTTGCAGGATGACGGGCTGGTCCGCGCCGAGCATTTCGCCGCTGGCGATGCGAAAAAGCAGGCTGTAGCCGATCTGTCCCGCGGCTCCGGTCACCGCGACACGCATGGGTTGTTTCATCAAAAAAACTCCTGGAAGGGGTCGGAAAGTCTTGGATTCGTTGCGTGGTTCGTCGCGGCGAACCGCGAGGCGGCGCGAGTGAAAACGCCGCGGCGCGCGTAGCCGAGCGAGCCATCGATGATACTCGGCCGGCTCTCGGACGGTCAACCGAACAGCTCTGTTTTAAAAGACATAATGCGGACCGCGCAGGAATGGCGGAAGGCGGCGCGGCGAGCGCCGTGGCGATGGGGGCGAGTGGCGCCCGCCGCACCCTGCGCGCGACGGGCGCAGCGCATGTCGAGTTTCGCCGCGGCAGCGAAGCTGCTAAAATTTCGCATCTTTACAAGAGCAAGACTTGCCCTTACGCGCGATGGATCGGAGCACGCTGTCATGAGCGGCTGCACGACAGCGGGTGCCACCTCCGGGCGCCGCCCGAAGTCCGTTCGTACATCCGAAGCGCGTTCGCGGCGTATGCCCGGCCGCATCGTGACGCCTTCGATGCGCGCCGCTACGCAGCGGGTTGCGGCAGCCGGCAAGCCTTCGTGACTGTCTAGCCATAAACCCGCCATCCGCCATCCGAAGTCTCACGCCGCAATCGCCTAACGCAACGCCCGAAACACAAGAAAGCTCCTCGATGTCCAAAGCGAGACCGAAGCACCTCAATCTTTTCCAGATCCGCCAGCCCGTTCCCGCGATCGTATCGATCCTTCACCGGATCAGCGGCGCACTGCTGTTTCTGTTCCTGTGGCTTTTCCTCGCGGTGTTGCAACGCAGCCTCGCGAGTCCCGAGTCGTTCGACGCGCTGAAGTCGAGCTTCGGGCATCCGCTGGCGAAGCTGGTCGCGCTGGGGCTGCTCTGGGCCTACCTGCATCACAGCTTTGCGGGCATTCGCCATCTCGGTCTCGACCTGCGCTTCGGGATAGAGCTTCCGAAGGCGCGTGCGACGTCGTACGCGGTGCTGGTTCTAGGGTTCGGGCTGACTTTTGCGATCGGGGTGATGCTGTGGTGAAACGCGAAGTCATCGGTGCACATTACGGCTGGCGCGGCTGGCTGAACCAGCGGATCACCGCGGTGATCATGCTGTTCTACACGCTGTTCTTCCTGGCGGTGCTCGTCAGCCTTCCGGCGATCGATTACCCGCACTGGAGAGCGCTGTGGGACCTTTCGATCATGCGCTACGCGACGATCATCTTCGTCCTGGCGGTGCTCCTGCACGCATGGGTCGGCGTTCGCAACATCTTCATGGATTACATCAAGGACACCGGGGTGCGGCTGATCCTGTACGTGCTGGTGATCGTCGCGCTGGTCATCTACGGCGCGTGGGCAGTGCAGATACTCTGGGGTTGAGGCTGGATCAAGCAAATGGCAATAGCAAAAAGACAGTTTGACGCGATCGTCGTCGGCGCGGGCGGCTCAGGAATGCGGGCGGCGCTCGAGCTGGCGCAGGCGAATCTCCGCGTCGCGGTGTTGTCCAAGGTTTTTCCGACGCGCTCGCACACGGTCGCGGCGCAGGGCGGCGTGTCCGCGTCGCTCGGCAACGACGAGCCCGACAACTGGCACTGGCACATGTACGACACGGTGAAAGGCTCCGATTACCTCGGCGACCAGGACGCGATCGAGTTCATGTGCCGCAAGGCAGTCGAGGTCGTGGTCGAGCTCGAGCATTTCGGCATGCCTTTCGATCGTCTCGACAACGGCAAGATCTACCAGCGTCCTTTCGGCGGGCACACGAGCAATTACGGCGAGCGTCCGGTCAAGCGCGCGTGCGCCGCCGCCGACCGCACCGGTCACGCGATGCTGCACACGCTCTACCAGCGCAACGTCCGGGCTCACACCCAGTTCTTCGTCGAATGGATGGCGCTCGACCTCATCCGCAACCAGCAGGGCGACGTGCTCGGCGTGGTGGCGCTCGAGATGGAAACCGGCGAAGTCATGATCCTCCAGGCGAAAGCCACGCTGCTCGCCACCGGCGGGGCGGGGCGGATCTACTCGGCGAGCACCAACGCGTTCATCAACACCGGCGACGGTCTCGGAATGGCCGCGCGTGCAGGCATCCCGCTCGAGGACATGGAGTTCTGGCAGTTCCACCCGACCGGTGTGGCGGGCGCGGGCGTGCTCATCACCGAAGGGGTCCGCGGTGAAGGCGGCTTCCTGCTGAACAAGAACGGCGAGCGTTTCATGGAGCGCTACGCGCCGACCGTGAAAGACCTCGCGAGCCGCGACGTCGTCTCGCGAGCGATGGCAACCGAGATCAAGGAAGGCCGGGGCGCGGGCAAGGACGGCGACTACATCCTGCTCAAGCTCGACCACCTCGGCGCGGAAACGATCGACAAGCGCCTGCCGGGCATCCGCGAGATCGCCAAGAAATTCGCCAACGTCGACCCGGTGACCGACCCGATTCCGGTCGTGCCGACGTGCCACTACCAGATGGGCGGCGTGCCCACCAATTACTCAGGCCAGGTGGTGGTGCCCGACGGCAGCGGCGGAGAGAAGCCCGTCAAGGGGCTTTATGCCGCCGGCGAGTGCGCGTGCGTCTCGGTGCACGGCGCCAACCGGCTCGGCACCAACTCGCTCCTCGACCTGCTCGTCTTCGGCAAGGCCTCGGGGGAGACGATCATCGCGGACCTCAAAGCCGACGTTCAATCGCAACAGGAGCTCCCGGCCGACGCCGCCGACTTGCCCCTCGCGAGGCTTGCGCGTCTGGATTCGGCGACGAGCGGCGAGACCGTCGCCCAGGTTGGCGCCGACATGCGCCGCTCGATGCAGCTCCACTGCGGCGTCTTCCGCTTCCCGGACAGCCTCGGCGACGGGGTGCGCAACATGCTCGAGATCGCGCAGCGTGTGCAGCACACCTACATCAAGGACAAGAGCAAGGTGTTCAACACCGCGCGCATCGAAGCGCTCGAGCTCGACAACCTCGTCGAGACCGCGATGGCGACGATCATCTCCGCGAATGCGCGCACCGAAAGCCGCGGCGCGCACGACCGCAGCGATCATCCCGACCGCGACGACGTGAACTGGCTGAAGCACACCCTGTGGAACAAGGAAGGCAACCGTCTCGAATACAAGGCGGTGAAGCTGAAGCCGCTGACGGTGGAAGGGTTCGAGCCGAAGCCTCGCGTCTACTGACGCGAGGGGTGAACGAGTGAACAGGTGAACGAGTGAACGGGTGTTTAAGAACTGCGCCGAACGCATGAACGAGTGTGGCAAACCGCCTTTGAACACCCGTTCACGCGTTCACGCGTTCACCCGTTCACGCTTTTAAGCAGGATAGAAATGCGATTCTCAATCTACCGATACAACCCGGATACCGATTCAAAGCCGCGGATGCAGGATTACGACATCCCGCTCGAGCCGACCGACCGCATGCTGCTCGACGCGCTGGTGCGCATCAAGGAGCACGACGACACGTTCTCGTTCCGGCGCTCGTGCCGCGAAGGGGTGTGCGGCTCGGACGCGATGAACGTGAACGGCAAGAACCGGCTTGCGTGCATCACCAAGGTCACCGAGGTGAAGGAGCCGATCGTGATCCGGCCGCTGCCGGGGCTGCCGATCATCCGCGACCTCATCGTCGACATGTCGCAGTTCTTCAAGCAGTACCATTCGATCAAGCCGTACGTGCAGAACGACGACCCGCCGCCCGAGCGCGAGCGCCTGCAGTCGCCGGACGACCGCGAAGAGCTCAACGGGCTTTACGAATGCATCCTGTGCGCGTGCTGCTCGACCGCGTGCCCGTCGTTCTGGTGGAACCCGGACAAGTTCGTCGGTCCCGCCGGGCTGCTGTGGGCCTACCGCTTCATCGCCGACACGCGCGACGACAAGATCAACGACCGGCTCGACAACCTCGAAGATCCCTACCGGCTCTTCCGTTGCCATTCGATCATGAACTGCGCCGACGTGTGCCCGAAGAACCTCAATCCCACGGCCGCGATCAACAAGATCCGCGACCTCATGGTCAAACGCGCGATATGACTGGCCAGGATCGAACGCTCGACCGCATCCGCTGGCGCTGCCGGCGGGGCATGCTCGAGCTCGATCTGGTGCTGAACGCTTTTCTCGCGAGGCACTTCGAGACTCTCGATGCCGGGCAGCTCGATGCTTTACGCGAGCTGCTGGAATGCCCCGACCCCCAGTTGCTCGATTTCGTGATGGGGCACGATGAGCCGGACGCGCCGGCCGAGCGCGACATCGTCGCGCTCATGCGCGCAGTGAGTACCGGCACGGCAAGTGCGGGTGCAACGACGACTGCATAGACAACATAGATCAGGAAACCGGAGAACGTTATGGCGGAAAAACTCGCAACCCTGTCCTTCAGCGACGGCAAGCCGTCGATCGACTTTCCCGTGCTCGGCGGCACCATGGGGCCGGAAGTCATCGACGTGCGCGCGCTCTACGCGAAAACGGGGATGTTCACTTACGACCCCGGTTATCTGTCGACCGCGAGCACGCGCTCGAAGATCACTTTCATCGACGG